>NZ_JAGIXF010000085.1:0-23858 GCF_021483755.1 Burkholderia sp. WTPI3
CCCCGCGCCACCAGCCCCGCCGCGCCGTTCGCAGGCACGCGGCCAGGCTATCCGTCACCCATGCGTCACCAGGCGCAAACCCACGCCAGATAAGGCTTCGCGGCCAGCGCCATGAGCAAAGGTGACGGATATGACGCGTTCTCCCATATGACGGCTGCTGCGCGCGTGCGTGCGCGCGCGGTATTCGGGGATGTGGGAAATATCCGTCATATCCGTCACCACTACCCGGAAACCCTTGCCACATAAGGCTTTGCGAGATGACGCTAGGACAGTGAATGCGTCACCGATGCGTCACATCCGTCACCAAAGAAAAACCCGGCACGTGGCCGGGTCGTGTGATGCTGGTGGTCGTTAGAACGGTCGGTCTGGCTCGGCGTCCCAGTCGCCTGGGAAACGCGGGTCATGTGCAGCGGCACGCGGCACCACGTGACACCTGCAGCATCGCATGTACCCTGTCAGGGTACGTCTTTTGGCGATGTACCCTGCCCGCAAACCCTTACCAGATAAGGCTCTCCGCGATCCAAGGGTACAAAGGGTACATTCCGAGCGAAGTTGGCAGACTCTAGAAAATACACGCACGCTGATGCACGCTGCGCCATTACGAAGATTCTTTTCTAGAAACTATGTACCCTATGTACCCTATGTACCCTGAAGCCTTACCGGACAAGGCTTTGCGGGAGGGTACGTGCAGGGTACGTAGGGTACGAATGGGCGAAAAGAAGCCCGCTCGAAAGCGGGCTGCGCGTTGTCAGATGCCTGGCGTTCGCTTGTATGGCATTGAAAACACCTTTTGACCGTTCGACTTGATCGACTTCCCGAACAGCTTCGTCAGGACGTTGCCGGCTTTCTTCGCCGATGCCTTCGCGGTTCCAGGCTGATACCCAAGCTCGACCAGAATTTCAGTAGCCGTCACTCGACGGCGCGCCGTGGTATTCACGTCGTAGTTCGCACGAATGAGTTCTTCGACCGGATCGATTTCAGCGTGATCTTCGTTGACTGCGTTCAGCGCGGCTTGCTCGTCGCGCGTCAGCCAATGCTGCTCGCCGGACTGATAGACGGCCAGCAGTTCAGCCCAAAGCTGTTGCAGGTCGATGCCGTGCTGAAAATCGATGCTCTCGACCGCGACAGACCACCAGCGACGGTTCCCGCTGTCATCGATCAAATACCGGGAATCGTTGACGCTGCCAAAGAATACTGTGCGGCGCTGGTAGTTGCTGTCCAGCCGGTCATATGGGCGCCGCATCTTGTCGTGCGACGACGTGACGAACGCCTTCAGGCGCTCGATGTCGGCCTTCTTAAATGTCGCGTTAAGCTCACCAAGCTCAACGACCCAATGAGACACCGCCGTTGCCACATGGTCCTTGTTCGACGGATCGAGAATCGCGCCTTCCAGCACCACGCCCATTTGCTCAGGCACCAGCGACTTCACCCACGACGTTTTGCCGATACCCTGTCCGCCAACGAACACCAGCACGCCGTGCGACGTGAAGCCATGCGGCTTGAACATCGCAGCGACGGCCGATAGCAGCCAGCGCGTAATCAGCACGTCGCGCATATGCTGGGGGTATCCGTCCTGCACCTGCACCGTGTCCAACAACGCATTAACGCGCGACACGCCATCCCAGGGCTTGCTGGTGATCCAGTCGCATACCGGGTTGTACGCGTTATGGTCGGAAATGATTTTGATGTAGTCCTGCAGGCCAGTGCGCGGCAGCAGGTTGCGCGCCGCGATGCTCTGCATCTCGCCAAGCGTGTTATTCGCTTCGTTGTCGGTCGTGTGGCGGAAGCCGGGAATGTTCACTTCCACCAGCTTGCGCACGATGTTGTAGCGCGCCGTGATGCCGTACTGGCGCATCATGTGTTCTACGTTCTCGCGCGTGTCCAGCGGCTTGCCCTTGGTATCCGTGTCGATCCAGCTGTGGATATTGATCGGTGCCGTCGTCGGCAGCACTGGCACGTTGTCATTCGCCGCCAGCGGCGTGTTCGCCGGCACCGTCGCCGCCTCGATGCACCTGCGCACGGCGTCGGCATCGTAACGATGCAGGTCGTTGAAATCGGTGTCGCCGTCCGCGCGCTCATCGCTGAAGCCAGGCACGGCCAGCGCAACGTGTGCAGTGCGCGCAGCCTTCACGGCATCGGGGTGAGGCTCGCCGGTTTCGTCCTTCAGGTCCGCAAGCACGATCACCCTCGCGGCCGGAAACTGTTTCTGCATTGCTGCCACGGCCTTGCCAATGTTGCCCACCGTCAGCGCCGCAATCGCCGGATGCCCTGTGCACTCCCTGGCAGACAGCGCCGTGGCCACACCTTCGGCCACCAGAACGGTTGCAGGCGGCTCGGTGAACTCTTGCGCAGCCCATATGCCGCCCGCCTTAGCGCCGCCCGCCAGCGCCGATTTTCGGCCGTTGCCGTCGATCATTTCGAGTGTGGAAATCTTGCCGCCCACATGCACCGGGGCAATCAGGATGCGACCGTCTGCCAGCGGCACACCATCGGATTTCGGCGGATAGCCGATAAGCGCCTTCAGCCTGCTCGCGTCGATCTCGCGCAGCGTGTCGGTAGGCTGCACGCCCTTTCGGGCGAGATACGGATGGTCAGCGGCTGCGGGCGTCGCCTTACTCCACACGGCGAATGCCTTCGTTGCGGCGTCGGCACGCTCCATCGCGAGGCCTGCTTCGGCCTTCGCGTCGCGCTCGGCACGCTCGCGGCGGATGCGCTCTTGCTCGGCGGGATCGACGCGCACAACGTTGCCAGACTGCACGTAACCGTGTTCCTTCGCGATGCCGAACAGCGTTGCAATCCTGACGCCGCCAGACGGTTTCACAGACCGCCACGTATCGCGCGCATCAGCTGCCGCATAGCTCGCGCCGCCTTGGCTCCATGCGTCGAACATTTCGAAGCCATCCGCGCCGAATTCCGACTTGATGGCCATCGCAATGCGGGCCCAGGCGTTACGGTCGATATCAGCGGGAATGCAGGCCAGCGCAGCGCGAACATCGCTTTCGGTTGCGGGCAGGCTATTGAGGTGCGGGCGCGCATTCATGCTGCACCTCGCGTTGCCAGGTCATTGACGACAATCGCGACGACGCGGCCAAAGCCGCCGTGGTCAGCCAACAGCGCTATGTCATGCGCCACGTCATCCGGTCGCTGCCCACGCCGCAGCAGGCGGCCGGACAGGTCAACGACGGCCGTCATTGCATCCGAATAGCGGCGAGCCATCGCGACGCGACAGAAGTATTTCAGTTCGCTGCGCGGCGAGACGCGCGAAATCTTGCGCCCACGCTTAGGACTGCTACAATGATTGCCGTCACGCAGTAATTTTTCGGGAGCCTTCATCGTTCGGTGTCGGCTCCTTTTATTTTCGTGCGTCTGCGCGCGACTTAATCCACGCGTCCAGTTCTGACTCGATCCAGCCAGAAGCGCGCTTGCCAAGCGGGATAGGCTTCGGCAGCCCGCTGTTATGCATTGCGAAGTACACGCCGCCACGGCTAAGGCCGGTCTTTGCCATCACCTGCGGCATGCGAAGGATGTTGAGTGCGGTTTGCATGATCCTGTGTCAATCCGTGTGTGGTTGAGTACGGGATCAAGTGTCTATGTTCAGCGGGGCCAAGTATTCTCAGAAAATTTCCGCTTCGCATGCAGGTGTGTTTAAACGCAGCATGCAACAAAAACCCCGCACTCGCGGGGTTGACGAATTATGCTGGCGCGCGTGATAGGTCATCGACTAAATCGGCCCAACGCTGCAGCAGGTCGCGCCGCTCATCAAGCAGCTGTGCGCGATTGTAGGCGCGGCTCACCGTGGAGCCGACGCTATGCGCTAGGCACAATTCGATCACGTCGTGCGGTTCCTGGGCTTCGTGCCAATACGTTGAGAACAGGGCGCGGAACCCGTGCGGCTTCGCTTCCTCGATGAACCCCATGCGGTCCATCACATTGTTGATGCTCCGGTTCGCCATCGGGCGTTTTGGGTCGCGCCGATTCGGAAACATTACGTCGCCATCAGATAGGGTGCGCAGTTCGCGCAAGAGTGCGACGGCCTGGCGAGAAAGTGGCACGACATGCGGTTCCTTTGTTTTCATCCGTTCAGCCGGGATACGCCACTCCGCTGCGTCGAAATCGATTTCCGACCAATGGCCGCCGACTACCTCGCTCTTGCGCGCTGCGTTCAGGATGATGAGTCGAATTGCGATCTTCCCCTGAGGGTCGGCAGGGTCGGCCTCCAGTGCGCGCAGGAAGTCGCCCAGGCGGTCGATCTTCAGCGCAGCATGGTTCACCTTCGGGCCTCTGCCGGTCAGCTTCAGCGGAACGATGTTGGCCGGCACAATACCGCCGTCGGCTGCCTGTTCCCATATCGCGCTCAGGTAGGTGCGCAGGTTGTGCGCCACTTCGGGCGTGCGCGCCGAAACGGCCCGCAGCAATTCCGCCAGTTCAAACCGGGTAACGTCTACCATCAGACGGTCGCCTAGCTTCGGCATCAGGTGCTTGTTTATTTCGCGCTCGCGCTGGGCGATGGACGCGTGGCGCAGGGCGCCGTCTGTACGCGCACGCCAGGCGACGCACGCGGCACGGAACGATCCGGCTTGGCGCTGCAGCTCGGCTGCCTTCTGCTCGGCTTCCTGGCGCTTTCGATGCTCGGTAGGGTGGATGCCTTGGGCGACCAGCTTGCGGGCGTCCTGGTGCTTGCGACGCGCTTCAGCCAGGCCAACGTCAGGATACTTCCCCAGTGATACCAGGACTGGCTTGCCCAGCACGTTAGCCCGGTATTGCCACAGGCGAGAACCGTTCGGCTTGACCAGCAGGTGCAAGCCGCCGCCATCAACTAGCGTGTAGGGTATGTCGCGCGGTTTCGCGTTTTTGCATTCGGTATTGGATAGCTCGGTGCGGTGGGAGTGCATGGCCTGTATATCGCTTGGTTGATATACATCAAAATATACAGTTTTCGGCTTGATTTGCCAAAGCGCTGGTTGACACTGCTGAACAATACTCCCTTGAAAACATTGAGTTTTGAGCCGGTCTGATGCTCAGGGTTGTTCAGGGAAGTTAAAATGAAGATAGCAGGTGGCGATTTTCATGAACGGGGGAGTGCGTGCGGGGTGAATGCGAAGGCCGCCATCTTACCGCGAGCGCGGGGAGCGAACATGCGCGACACGCGGCGCGGAGCAGGTGCCGCGCATCGCGGCCTCGACGGCTTGTAAAGAAATTGTGACAAAAGTATTGACGTGAGTACTTCCTCACCCTATAATTTATTTCTCTGACGCGGGGTGGAGCAGTCTGGCAGCTCGTCGGGCTCATAACCCGAAGGTCACAGGTTCAAATCCTGTCCCCGCAACCAAGCACACCAGACGATGTGCCGCGCAAGTGACCGATGCGCGCTTCGTCGACAGGAACCCGGCCCCGTGCCGGGTTTTTTGTTTTCCGGCCCGGAATGTCGACATTCGATCCGTGTTCCCGCTTGCCACGCCGGTTCTTCATCCCATAAAATTAATGAGAATCATTATCATTAATGGGGCGTCGGGAAACGGATGGGCGTCGTCGAAAGCCATGCGCAGCGGGATTTCCGCGCGCTCTACAACGATCACCACGGGTGGTTGCGCGGCTGGCTGCGCAAGCGCCTCGGCAATGCGTGCGACGCGGCTGACCTCGCGCACGACACTTATCTGCGCGTGCTCGCGTCCGGTGCGACGCCGCGGCCGGACGATTCGCGCCGTTATCTGACGCAGATCGCGAACGGCCTCCTGATCGATCTCTATCGGCGGCGTCGCATCGAATCTGCCTATCTCGACACGGTGCGGCACCTGCCGGAGCCCGAAACCCCTTCTCCCGAAACCCGCGCGCTCGTGATCGAGGCGCTGTGCGAAATCGACGCGATGCTTGACCGGCTGTCTCCCAACGCGCGCACGGCGCTGCTGCTGTGCAAGCTCGACGGGTTGACCTATCGCGAAATCGCGGCGCGGCTCGGCGTGTCGGTGTCGTCGGTCGAGAAGTATGTCGCGGCCGCGCTGCGTGCCTGCTACGCGGTGCTTTACGGGAGCGCGGCATGAGCGGGCCGATTGCCGACGCATTGCCCGATGCGGTCGTCGAACGGGCGATCGCATGGCTCGCCCGGCTGTGGTCCGGCGACGCGACCGACGACGACCGGCAAGGCTGTGCGGCGTGGCGTGCCGAACATCCTGACCACGAACGCGCCTGGCAGCGGCTCGCTGGCATCGACGCGAAGTTCGGCAGCGTGCCGGCCGACACGGCGCGCGGCGTCCTGCTCGCACGGCCGGCCCGGCCCGCGCGCAGGCGCGCGATGCGGGCGCTCGGCTGGGCAATCACGTTCGGCGGCGCGAGCTACGCGGTGCGCGGCACGCGCGCATGGCAGACGGTCACGTCCGACTACGCGAGCGAGGTTGGCGAAGTGCGCGATCTCACGCTGGCGGACGGCACGCGCATGTGGCTCGATACCGCGAGTGCGATCGATGTGCGTTTCTCTGCGCGCGAGCGGCGCATCGTGCTCGTGCGCGGCGGCCTCTATATCGAGACCGCGCACGACGCGTCGGGCCGACCGTTCAGGGTCGAGACACGGCAGGGCGTCGCGCGCGCGCTCGGCACGCGCTTCACGGTGCGCGAAGCCGGCCCGTACGCACACGTCGACGTGCTCGGCGGCGCGGTCGAGATCCGCCCGGCGCGCGCGCCCGAGCACACGTTGCGCGTCGATGCGGGCGAGGCCGCGCGTTTCGATGCGGACGGCGTCGTGTTGCACGGGCCGGCCGATGCGCACCCGAACGCGTGGACGCAGGGCCGGCTGATCGCCGAACGCATGCGCGTCGACGCATGGTGCGCCGAACTCGCGCGCTATCGGCCCGGCGTCCTGCGCTGCGATCCGTCGCTCGCACGGCTGTCGGTGTCGGGCGTGTTTTCCCTGACCGAGTCTGACCGCTCGCTCGCGAGCTTGCGTCAGGCGCTGCCGGTCGAGGTCGTCTACCGCACCCGCTACTGGGTCACGGTTGTGCCGCGCTGAACGCCGGCACGGCGCCGCCCCAAAAAACACGCGCGGCGATTGAGGGTTTCCGCGGTTCGTTCGGAATACACGATGCACCTTCGCAACATTCCGAACCCAAAGGATTCTTCATCATGGCGTTCCGCCGGTTTTCCCCGTCAGCAGCTTTTCGTCCCGACAGCCGGCCCGCGCGCCGCCGCGCCGCGTCGCGCGCTCTCGAACCGGCGCTCGCCGCCACGCTGGCGCTCGCGATGCCGATCGGCGCGCAAGCGCAGCCCGACGATCTGCCGTCGCGGGTCGAGATCGACGAGCGGCGTGCGTACGCGATCTCCGCCGGCCCGCTCGATGTCGTGCTGAACCGTTTCGCGGTGGCGGCCGGCGTCGAACTGGCGAGCGACGCGGCGCTCACACGGCAACTGACGAGCGATGGGCTGAACGGGCGCATGAGCGTCGCGGAAGGCTTCGCGCGCGTGCTCGCGCCGCACGGTCTCGAAGCGGTGCGCACGAACGGCGGCTACCTCGTGCGGCAGCGCGCAACCGCGCCGGCCGCGGGCGCGACGCTGCCGGCGATCGTCGTGAATGCGCGCGCGGATGCGTTGCCCGAGGCGTACACGGGCGGACAGGTTGCACGCGGCGGCCGGCTCGGCATGCTCGGCAACGCCGATTTCATGGACGCGCCGTTCAACATCACGAGCTATACGTCGGCACTAATCGAGAACCAGCAGGCCGGCACTGTCGCCGACGTGCTGGAGAACGACCCGTCGGTGCGCTTCACGACGTCGACCGGCCACGTGGTCGAGAACTACACGATTCGCGGCTTCAACGTGATTGCCGACGATCTCGCGTTCAACGGAATGTACGGGCTCGCGCCGTACGGGCATTCGCCGACCGAATTCGTCGAGCGCATCGAAGTGCTGAAAGGGCCGAACGCGCTCCTGAACGGCATTTCGCCGAGCGGCGGCGTCGGCGGGGCGATCAACCTCGTGCCCAAGCGCGCGGGGGAGGTGCCGCTCGCACGGCTCACTACCGACTACGTGTCGGACGGGCAGTTCGGTGTACATGCGGATCTCGGCCGGCGCTTCGGCGACAGGAATCAGGTCGGCATTCGCGTAAACGGCGCGTATCGCGACGGCCGCACGACGATGAGCGGGCAGAACAAGAAGCGCGAGCTCGCATCGCTCGCGTTCGACGTGAAGGGCGAGCGCGCACGCTTCTCGCTCGACGCGTATACCGACACCGAGCGTTTCGACAACGGCAGCCCGTGGATGGCGTCGTTCGCGAGCCAGGTCGTGAGCCCGCCGTCGCCCGGCACGAACCTGCTGCATGGCGCTTGGGGCAAGCTCGACAATCAGGCCGTCGTCGCGCGCGGCGAACTCGATCTGACCGACCGGATTACCGCTTACGCGGGCATCGGCGGCCTCAGCTACCGCTACTCGGGCTTCATAAACGGTACGCGTGCCGGCGCGATCCAGCCGAACGGCGACTATCGCGCGGTGACCTACAACCAGAACGGCTACACCGACACGACGTCGATCGAGGCGGGGGCGCGCGCCCGATTCCGCACGGGGCCCGTCAGCCATCAGGTATCGCTCGGCGTGACGTCGCTGCAGATCGAGTCCGGCACGGTCAACCGGACGAGCGCGACGTTCGCATCGAACATCTACGCGCCGATCGATCCGCCGCTCGCGCTGGCGCCGGGCTCAGCGCCGAAGACGTCCGAGGCCGCGCTGACGAGCGTCGCGCTGGCCGACACGCTGTCGTTCGCGCGCGAGCGCGTGCAACTGACGCTTGGTCTGCGCAGCCAGCGCGTCCACGCGAAAAACTATGCGGCCGCGACCGGGCTGAAGACCGCGGACTACAACGAGACCGCGCTGACGCCGGCATTCGCGCTGGTCGTTCGGCCGTTCGGGGCCAACGTGTCGCTGTACGCTAACTATGTCGAAGGGCTGACGCAGGGCGACACCGTCTCCGACGTCACGGCGAATAACTACGGCCAGATGTTCGCGCCGTACAAAAGCAAGCAGGTCGAGGTCGGCGCGAAATGGGAAACGGAAACCTTCGCGAACACGCTATCGCTGTTCCAGATCACGAAGCCGGGCATGCTGAAGGACGTGGCGACGAACCTGTACAGCGCGGACGGCGAGCAGCGCAACCGCGGCGTCGAGTGGAACGTGTTCGGCGAACTGGTGCCGCGGCTGCGCGTGCTGGGCGGTGTCGCCTATACGCAGGCGCTGCTCACGCATACGGCCGGCGGCGCGTATGACGGCAACACGGCGTACGGCGTGCCGAAATGGACCGCCAACCTCGGCCTCGAATGGGATGCGCCGTGGGTGCGGGGGCTGACGCTCTCCAGCCGCGCAGTGGCGACGAGCGCTCAGTTCGTCAACTCGACGAACACGCAGCGGATTCCCGGCTGGACCCGTTTCGATCTCGGCGCGCGCTACGCGACACAGGTCGCCGGCAAGGCGGTCGTATTGCGCGGCGCGGTCGAGAACGTCGCGAACCGCACGTTCTGGGCAGGCTCCTTCAACGACGGCTTCGTCACGCAGAATGCGCCGCGCACCTTCAAGGTGTCGGCCACCGTTGACTTCTGAGGTGCACGATGACGATATTGCGGAAGCGGATGAGGCGCACGGTGCGTGCGTGGGGAGCCGGCGTCGCGCTGGCGGCGCTCGGGATGGCGCTCGGTCCGGCGACCGCGCGAGCCGAAGGGGCGTTCGCGGCGGGCGATGCCGTGACCGGCAGCCTGTCGCGCGAACCGGCGATGCACGCGTTGACGCTCGATGCGGGCACGTTCGTGCAGGGCCGCGTCGACGGCGTGGCGGCGAATGTCGATCTCGTCGCGCGCGACGGTTCGCACCTGCGTCGGCTTGTGACGGCCGACGGGCAGTCGCGCGATTTCATGTTCGTCATACCGGCGGACGGGCGATATGCGCTGCGGGTCTCGGCCCCCGACGCTGTCGCGCCGCCGCTTGCCGGCGGGCCTGCGTACCGGCTTGCGATCGAGAGCAGTGTGCCGCGCGCGCGGCAGCACGCGCCGGTGCCCGGCATCGCGAGCCCGCGCATCGCGAGGCTAGCCACCGAGCTCGCTGCAGGCGGCACGACCGATGCGTTCTGGCGCGACGTTGCCGCAAGCGGCGCACCGCTCGTCGAGTCGGCGCCCGCGCAGCCCGCGCGCACCGACGCGACGATCGCGCGCGGACTGAACCCGCCCGACGAAGCGACGCGGCTCGTGACGTTCCTGTGGCGCGGCGCGCGCGACAACGTGCGGTTGCTCGGCAGCCCGTCGGGCGAGCACGACCCGCTGCTGCACCTGCCGGGCAGCGACGTCTGGTATCGCAGCTACGTCGTGCCGGCGACCACACGCCTCAGCTACCTGCTTGCGCCCGACGTGCCTGAACTCGATCTCGACGACGGCGCGCGCCGCCGCGCGATTCTCGCCACCGCGCAGCGCGATCCACTCAATTCGCATGCGTTCATGCACGCCGTGCCCGATCCGTACCAGGGCAAGTCGGTGCTGGAATTGCGCGATGCGCCGCAGCAGCCGTGGATCGCGCCGCGCCGGGACGTGGCGGCGGGCACGCTGAGCGCGCATCGGTTCGCGAGCGCGCTGCTCGGCAATACGCGCGACGTCTACCTGTACCGCCCGGCCGGCTATCGCGCGGACGATCCCGAGCGCGCGCTCGTCGTGGTGTTCGATGCGCACGCGTATGTCGATACGGTGCCCACGCCGACGATCCTCGACAATCTGATTGCCGAGGGGCGTGTGCCGCGCACGGCCGCGATCATCGTCGGCAATCCGGATAGCGCGACGCGCGGCCGCGAACTGCCGCCGAATCAGGCGTTCGCGCGCTTTCTCGCCGAGGAACTGATGCCGTGGGCGCGCGCCGAGGGTGTGAGCGCGCCGGCGGCGCGCACCGTGATCGCGGGGTCCAGCTACGGCGGGCTCGCGTCCGCTTACGCGGCGCTGCGTTATCCGGCGCTGTTCGGCAACGTGCTGAGCCAGTCGGGCTCGTTCTGGTGGGCGCCCGCGCAAGGCGACGCGCGCACGCGTGCGGCCGGCTGGCTGACGCGTGAATATGCGGCACGCGAGCGATTGCCGGTGCGCTTCTATCTGGAAAGCGGCCGGTTCGAGGATGGCAAGGGGCCGGCCGGCATCGGCACGACGAGCCGCCATCTGCGCGACGTGCTGCAGGCGAAAGGCTATGCGGTGCGTTATGCGTCGACGGCGAGCGGCCACGACTATCTGCACTGGCGCGGGTCGCTCGCGTGCGGTTTGATCGCGCTGATCGGCGTGCCGGGGCAGGGTGAGCGGGCGCCGTTCGGCGAAGCGTGCCCGTTCGAGACGAACGAGGCTCGACGCGAGTTGACGGGCGGGGCGTCGTGACGTCATGCGGGAGGGAGACGGCGATTCATCCGGAGGGCGCCGTCGCATGCAGGCGCCCGTGGGTGTTCCGCACGTGCGCGATCGACGACGAGGGCAAGTCACTCGTCATGCCCACCGCGCACCCATCCCGAAGACCGTGTCATTTCACCTTGCGCCGCTCAACCCGCCGCCCATTCGACTGCAGCCTTCGCATGCAGCGTGGTCGTGTCGAACACCGGCAGCGGCGAATCGCCGGCGCCGATCAGCAGCGTGATTTCCGTGCAGCCGAGGATCACTGCTTGCGCGCCTCGTTTCGCGAGCGATTCGATGATCCGGACATACGCCGTGTGCGATTCGGGAGCAATGATGCCGTGGCATAGCTCGTCGTAGATGATCCGGTGCACGTCGTCGCGGCCGCTCTCGTCCGGCACGAGCACGTCGAGGCCGAACTTCGTGCGCAGCCGTTCCGCATAGAACGGTAGCTCCATCGTGTAGCGCGTGCCGAGCAGTGCGACGCGCTCGATGCCGGCCGCGCGCAACGCCGCGCCCGTCGGATCGGCGATATGCAGGAACGGCAGCGCGACCGCGGTTTCGATCGCGTCGTGCACGCGATGCATCGTGTTGGTCGTCAGCACGACGAGATCGGCGCCGGCCGCTTCGAGCTGACGCGCGGCATCGGCCATCCGTTCGCCGAGCGCAGCCCAGTCCTGTGCGCGCTGCAGCGCTTCGATCTCCGCGAAATCGACCGTGACCAGCACGCTCTTCGCGTTGTGATGGCCACCGTGCAGTGCCTTCGAATGGCGATTGATCATCCGGTAATACTCGGCCGACGATTCCCAGCTCATCCCGCCGATCAGTCCGATCGTCTTCATCCGTCACCTGTGCGTTTCTTCTCTCTTGGCAGACGAGTATAGGGGCCGGCTCTCGCGCGCGGGCGGTACGGTCCGCGCGAAGCGGACCAGTACGGTGCGGCCGGCCGGCGTCTCGGCCCGGGGCGGCCTGCGATAGTCGAGCGACGGCTGAACGCGGCAGTACGCGACAGTTGAAACGATCACTGTGTTTTTGTACAGTATCGTCACCGTGAATCCGATCATCATCCCACCTGCCGATCCGGGCGCGCCGCTGCCGGGCGTGCGCAAGATCATCCACTGCGATTGCGACTGCTTTTACGCGTCGGTGGAGATGCGCGACGACCCGTCGCTGCGCAACCGGCCGCTCGCGGTCGGCGGCCGGCCTGACCAGCGCGGCGTGATCGCGACCTGCAACTACGAGGCGCGGCGCTACGGCGTGCATTCGGCGATGTCGTCGGCGCTGGCGATGCGCAAATGTCCGGACCTGTTGATCCTGCCGTCCGCGATGGACAAGTACCGCGCGGCGTCGCGGCAGATCATGGCGATCTATCGCGACTACACGCACGACGTCGAGCCGCTGTCGCTCGATGAGGCGTACCTCGACGTCAGCGGTTCCGGACTGTGCCAGGGCAGCGCCACGCTGATTGCGCGGGAAATCCGCCGGCGCGTGTACGACACGGTCGGCGTGACGGTGTCGGCCGGCGTCGCGCCGAACAAGTTCATCGCGAAGATCGCGTCGGACTGGAACAAACCCGACGGCCTGTTCGTCGTGCGTCCGCATGAAGTCGACGCGTTCGTCGCGGCGCTGCCGGTGCGCAAGCTGCATGGCGTGGGCAAAGTGACGGCCACGCGACTCGACCGGCTCGGCATCCAGACCTGCGCGCAGTTGCGCGACTGGTCGCTGATCGACCTGCATCGCGAGTTCGGCGCGTTCGGCAGGCGGCTGCACCAGTTGGCGCGCGGAATCGACGAGCGGCCGGTGCAGGCCGATCAGGAACGCAAGTCGGTCAGCGTCGAGACGACCTACGTGACCGACCTGACGACACTCGAGCAATGCGCGGACGAAATCCGCCGCCTCGTCGTGCAGCTCGATGCGCGCATCGAGCGTGCGGGTGCGACTCGCTCGATCCGCAAGCTGTACGTGAAGATCCGCTTTGCCGATTTCCAGCGCACGACGGTCGAATGCGTGGCCGACGCGACGAATGCGCAGACGGCCGTCACGCTGCTCGCGAAGGGGCTGCAGCGGCGTGCGCAAGCTGTGCGGCTGCTGGGCGTCGGCGTGCGTATCGACGAAGATACGGCCGCGCGTCACGGGCAGTTCTCGCTGTTCGACGATGACGCCGACGAAACCGGCGACGAAACGCCGGCACCATGAAAAAGGCACCGCCGAAGCGGTGCCTTGTTTCGATCCGCCCGGCGACCCAGGCAGGGCGGCGGCGCGCTCAGTGCGCCGGCGCAGCCATCCCGTTGTGACGCAGCAGCGCGTCGATTTCCGGCTCGCGGCCGCGGAACGCCTTGAACGAGTCCATCGCCGGGCGGCTGCCGCCGACTTCGAGGATTTCGCGGCGATAGCGCGTGCCGGTTTCCGCGTCGAGCACGCTGCCGCTTGCGGCGGCCGCTTCCTCGAACGCCGCGTACGCGTCGGCCGACAGCACTTCGGCCCACTTGTAGCTGTAGTAGCCGGCCGCATAGCCGCCCGCGAAGATATGGCTGAACGTGTTCGGCCAGCGCGAGAACGCGGCCTGCGGGATCACGTGGTAGCGCTCGTTGATCTCGCGCGCGAACGCGTTTACGCCGGTGGCACCCGCCGGATCGAAGTCGACGTGCAGCAGCATGTCGAACATCGAGAACACGATCTGGCGCAGCGTGCCGAGCCCGCTCTGGAAGTTCTTCGCGGCGATCATCTTGTCGAACAGCTCGCGCGGCAGCGAGGCGCCCGTGTCGACGTGCGACGACATCGACGACAGCACGTCCCATTCCCAGCAGAAGTTTTCCATGAACTGCGACGGCAGCTCGACCGCGTCCCATTCGACGCCGTTGATGCCCGACACGCCGAGCTCGTCGACGCGCGTGAGCATGTGATGCAGCCCGTGGCCGAATTCATGGAACAGCGTGATGACTTCGTCGTGCGTGAAGCACGCGGGTTTGCCGCCGACCGGCGCCGAGAAGTTGCAGGTCAGGTACGCGACCGGCGTCTGCACGGCGCTGCCGCGCTTCGCGCGCGCACGTGCGTCGTCCATCCACGCACCGCCGCGCTTGCCTTCGCGTGCGTACAGGTCGAGGTAGAACTGCGCGACGAGCGAGCCGTCGCGATTCTCGACGCGGAAAAAGCGCACATCCTTGTGCCATACCGGCGCGTCGTCCGGCTTGATCCGCACGCCGAACAGCGTTTCGGTGACGTTGAACAGGCCCTTCAGCACGGCCGGTTCCGGGAAGTACTGCTTCACCTCGTTTTCCGAGAACGCGTAGCGCTGCTGGCGCAGCCGTTCGGCCGCGAACGCGACGTCCCACGGCGCGAGTTCGGTCAGGCCGAGTTCCTTCGCGGCGAACGCGCGCAGCTCGTCCCAGTCCTTGTCCGCATGCGGGCGGGCGCGCGTTGCCAGATCCTCGAGGAACGAAATCACCTGCTGCGGCGATTCGGCCATTTTCGGCGCGAGGGACACCTCGGCGAAGTTGCGGTAGCCGAGCATCTGCGCTTCTTCGCGGCGCAGCTTCAGTTCATCGGCGACGATCGCCGTGTTGTCCCACTCGGCCTTGCCGCCGCCATACTGCGGCCCGAGCTCCGACGCGCGGGTCGCATAGGCGCGGTACAGCGTCTCGCGCATCGCGCGGTTCTCGGCGTACTGCAGCACCGGGAAGTATGACGGGAAGTGCAGCGTGAATTTCCAGCCTTCCTTGCCTTCCTTCTGCGCGGCTTCACGCGCCGCTTCGATCGCGTCGCCCGGCAGGCCGGCGAGCTCGGCCTCGTCCTGCGCGAAATACGCGTATGCGTTGGTCGCGTCGAGCACGTGATCGGAGAACGCCTTCGACAGCGCGGCCTGCTGTTCCTGCAGTTCGGCGAAGCGCGGCTTCTGGTCTTCGGGCAGCTCGGCGCCCGACAGGCGGAAATCGCGCAGTGCGTTGTCGAGGATCTTCTTGCGCTCGACGGACAGCGTCGCGTATTCGGCGCTCGCGGCGATCGCCTTGTACTTCTCGTACAGCGCGAGGTTCTGGCCGACGCTCGACCAGAATTCGGTCACGCGCGGCAGGTTCTCGCCGTAGGCGGCGCGCAGCTCTGGCGTATCGGCGACTGCGTTCAGGTGGCCGATGACGCCCCATGCACGTCCGAGCGGCTCCGTCGCCTGCTCGACCGTCTCGACGATATCGGCCCAGGTCGCCGGCGTCGCGGGCGCGCTCGCGGTGTCGACCGCGCGGTTGGCGGCGTCGAGCAGCGTGTCGAGCGCGGGCGTCACGTGTTCCGGGCGAATCTCGCCGAAGCGGGGCAGGCCGGAGAAATCGAGGAGCGGATTGGTGTTGGCGCTGGCGGACATTAAGACTCCCTGTCTGTTGCCGGATGAACCGGGGTGAAAAGGGTGAGGCGCGATACGGCGGCGCCCAATACCGACATTATTGGGGCGCATCGTGCGCTTTCCAATCGTTAGTTTCTAACGACGCGATTGGGATGGGGCCGACGGCGGCGCGGGAGGGTCGGATACGGGCCGCGAACGCGGCGTCATGACGCGGCCGCGACGGCGGCCGGCAAGATGCCGGCGCACGAATGCGCGCCGGCTGGGCGGGGCAGGACGATCAGGCGGCCGCGGCGGCGCGCTCGGCGGCTTCGATCGTGTTGATCAGCAGCATCGTGATGGTCATCGGGCCGACGCCGCCCGGCACCGGCGTGATGTGGCCGGCGACTTCCTTCACGCCCGCGAAATCGACGTCGCCGCACAGCTTGCCCGCGTCGTCGCGGTTCATGCCGACGTCGATCACCGTTGCGCCCGGCTTCACCATGTCGGCCGTCAGGATGTTGCGCTTGCCGACCGCGGCAACCACGATGTCGGCCTGGCGCGTGTGTGCGGCGAGGTCGCGTGTCTTGCTGTGGCAGATCGTCACGGTTGCGCCGGCTTCGAGCAGCAGCATCGCCATCGGCTTGCCGACGATGTTCGAGCGGCCGATCACGACGGCGTTCGCGCCCTGCAGCGGGATGTCGTGGGCTTCGAACATCTTCATCACGCCGTACGGCGTGCACGGGCGGAACAGCGGCTTGCCGGTCATCAGCGCGCCGGCATTCGCGACGTGGAAGCCGTCGACGTCCTTCTCCGGTGCGATCGCCTCGATCACCTTGTGGCTGTCGATGTGCGCAGGCAGCGGCAGTTGGACCAGGATGCCGTGGATCTTCGGATCGCGGTTCAGCGCGTCGATGCGCGCGAGCAGATCGGCTTCCGCCAGCGTCTCCGGGTACGTATCCTTTTGCGAGAAGAAGCCGTTGTCCTCGCACGCCTTGATCTTGTTGCGCACGTAGACTTCGCTCGCCGGATTGGCGCCGACGAGGATCACCGCAAGGCCGGGCTGGTGGCCGCGTGCGGTCAGGGCGGCGGCGCGTTCGGCGGCCTGCGCGCGCAAGGTCTTCGATAGGGCGTTGCCGTCGATGAGGAGGGCTGTCATGGTGGTGGTCCTGCCGGGAAGTTGGAATGCGGGCGTGCGGCGCGCGAAACGCCGCAGCAAAGCACGCAATTATACCGTTCGCTTGCCGTCGTCCGACAGCGAATACACGGGAAGCGTCATGGCGGCGGTGCGAGACGTGCCGGGAAGAAAGCGGGGAGGCACCGCGCGAGTAGGCCGCATCGCGCGGCGCGGTGGTGCGGCCGGCCGGGCAGGTGCCCCGCGGCCGCGAGCAACGCTCAGGCCTGCTTCTTGGACAGCGCGAGGCGCAGCAGATCGGCCACGGTGTTGACGTTGAGCTTTTCCATGATGTTCGCGCGGTGCGCTTCGACCGTCTTGATGCTGATCCCGAGATCGTCGGCGATCTGCTTGTTCAGGCGACCCGCGATGATGCGCTCGAGCACCTGTTGTTCGCGCGCGGTCAGCTTCGACAGGCGTTCGCTTGCGGCGCGTTGTTCCTGGACGCTCTTGCTTTCGCTTCGGGCCTTGTCGAGCATCCGCTCGACGAGCTTGCGCAGCTCGGCTTCGTCGAACGGTTTCTCGATAAAGTCCATCGCACCCTTTTTCATCGTCGACACCGCCATCGGCACGTCGCCGTGGCCCGTGACGAAGATGATCGGCAGCGCGGCGTTGTCGGCGATCAAACGCTCCTGCAGTTCGAGGCCGCTCATGCCCGACATTCGCACGTCGAGGATCAGGCATGCGATCTGGCCGGCCTGCTGCGCCGGCTGATAGGCATCGAGGAACTGCTCGGCGCTCGAGAAGCATTGCACGCGATAGCCGTTCGCCTCCAGCAGCCAGCGCAGCGAGTCCCGTACGGCCTCGTCGTCGTCGACGACGAAGACGGTTTCCTGAGTGGTGGTGACAGGGCTATTCATAGTTCTCCCGTAACGGTATGTGATGCCGATGCCTCGCGCCCCCCTTGGCCGAGATCAGCGGGTTCCCCAATGGGCAGGCTGCAGTGGAATGTCGCGCCGGAAATGCGGCCGTCCGGTTCGACATTGTTGACCACCCACAGACGCCCCCGATGCGATTCGATGATCGAACGGCAGATGTTCAGCCCCATGCCCATGCCATCGGACTTGGTGCTGTAAAACGGTTCGAACAGGCGCTCGGCGGTCGCTTCGTCGACCCCCGGGCCCTGGTCGATCACGCGGATGTCGACGAATCCCGCATCGATGTCGGCGACGACGCGGATCATGCCGTCGGCCGACGCCGGTTTCACGTCGGCCATCGCTTCGGCCGCGTTCTTCATCAGGTTCACGAGCACCTGCTCGATCAGCACGGGGTCGACATAAATAATAGGCATTCTTGCGAGGATTTCCGTGACGATCCGGATCCTGCGCTTTCTGGCCTCGATCTCGGCGAGCCCGACCGCGTCGGCGACGATGTCGGCAACGCGCGCGGGCTGGCGTTTCGGTTCGCTGCGCTTCACGAATTCGCGGATGCGCTTGACGATCATCCCCGCGCGCAGCGCCTGCTGCGCGGTCTTTTCCAGCGCGGGCTGCAGCGTTTCGGGCGTGCCGCGGCCGCTCTTCACGAGTGCGAGCGTGCCCGAGCAATAGTTGTTGATCGCGGCGAGCGGCTGGTTCAGTTCGTGCGCAATCGACGACGCCATTTCGCCCATCGTCATCAATCGGCTCGTGAACTGCAGCTTCTCTTCCTGCTGGTGCGCGAGTTCCTGGGCCTTCTTGCGGGTCGTGATGTCGGTCGCGATCTGCATCTGCGCGAGGTGGCCGTCCACCCACTGGATGTATTGACGGCGTACCTCGAACCACTTCTGGATGCTCTCGACGTACACCTCCTGCGCGTCCGCCGTGCTGCTGGTCAGCGCGGCCGCCGGCAGGCCCGCAAACGCGTCAACCATGTCGATCGAGTCCGACGATGCCTGCGCGCGGTCGAAGCCGCCGCCCGACAGTTCGAGGTGACCGTCCGGGCGGATGCCGAACAGGTGGCGGTAGTAGCGGTTCGCGAACAGCAGCTCGGCCTCGTCGGCGGCGAGCACCGACACCGCGGCGTCGAGGCTTTCGAGCACCGTCGTGAAGCGCTCGTGCGCGGCCGCGAGCTCCTCGCGCGCGCGCTTCGGCTCGGTGATGTCGGTCATCGACGACATCCAGCCCGTCTGGCGGCCCGAGCTGTCGATCAGCGGCGACACGTAGAGGCGCGCATGGAACAGCGTGCCGTTCTTGCGCCGCACCCGCAGCTCGAAACCCGAGCTGGGCGCCTTGCCGCGCAGCGTCATGTCGAGCTGGCGCTGCATTTCCGGGTACGCATCGCGCGGCCAGTACGGGAATGGCGCGACCTTGCCGACTAGGTCGGTTTCGTCCCAGCCCGTCATCCGGCAGAACGCAGGGTTCACGTGCGTGATGCGGCCGTGCATGTCGAGCACGCGCATGCCGATCAGCACCGAGTTTTCCATCGCGCGACGGAAGAAGGCTTCCGCGTACAGCGCCTGCTGCGCCTCGAAGCGCTGGCGCGTGTGCTTCCACAGGCTCCAGAGGCTCCACAGCACGAAGCACGACAGGCCGGCGACGAGCCACACGAGCGTGTTGTTGGTCAGGTTCGTGAGCTGCGGGAACGCGTACACGCGCACGGTCAGCCCCTGGCCCGGCGGATCGAGCGGCAGGTCGTAGTGGGAGTCGCGCGGCAGGCGCGGGCGCGTCGACGTCGACGACAACTCGCGGTTGTTCGAGTCGGTGATCGAGATCTTGTACTTCGACGACAGCTCTTGCGGGATGTCGTGCTTGAGGATCCCTTCGACCGAGAACACGGCGGCGATCGAGCCGAGATATTCGCGGTCGCCGCGCATCACGGGCGTCTGCAGCGTGATGTAGCCGTTGCCGAAGTCGTCGTAGATCAGCGGCGAATAGGCCTGGCGGCGCGTGCTGCGCGCTTCGTCGTATGCGCCGCGCACGGCGTCCTGCATCTGCGCGTCGCCGGGCTTCGCGAGCCGCTGGCCGAGCAGCGGCGGGTGCACGGTCGGCCAGCGCTGCACGCCGGGCGACGTATACCAGTTCAGATAGAGGATTTCCGGATGCGTCTGCATCACGTCCGCGACGGCCATCTGGAACGCGTTCTGGTCGAGGCGGCCGGAGGCGAGATCGCGCGACAGCGCCTGCAATTGTTCCTGCGCGCCCGTCATCGACAGGCGGATCTGCTGCTGCGCCCACGCGACGTTACGGAACAGGGTGTCTTCCTGCTGCTGCTGTTCGCGGCGATTGAGGCTCCATAGAATGAGGCTCATCACCACGAGGAACACGAGGATCGACAGCAGCGGGGTCAGCAAATAGGAATTGGACCACCACGGTCCGTGGTGCCAGCGGGACGGCTGCGACTCCGCCGGCGGGCCCGACGGTCGCGCCGAGCGTGCGAAAAGCCGATCGGTCAACATGGCAGGATTGTAGCGCAGCGCAATACATGGAAAACCTATACCGGATATGTTGAACGGAAACGGATTTGTCCGGATGACGCGTGCCGGAGACGCCCGAAACAAGGGTGCGGCGCAGCAATATTCCGCATTACGAGAAAAGATCTCATAATTCGAAAATTTTGTTGCCCGGGCCGTACACGCTCATTACAATCCGTCGGAGCTTGCCCGCAGCCGGCCGCGTCGCGTCGTCTGCATCAGAGCGATCCTCACATTCCAGGACCCAGGAGACGAGAATGTCCGCTGTACCGAACGAAGTGATGAAGTATGTCGCCGCCGAACGTGACGACGACCCGCAAGAAACCGTTGAATGGCTCGAGTCGCTCGACGGTGTGATCTCCTCCGTGGGCACCGGCCGCGCGCATTACCTGATCGAAAAGCAGATCGAGTTCGCCCGCATGCACGGCGAACACCTGCCGTTTTCCGCCAATACCCCGTACATCAACACGATTCCGGTCGCAGCCCAGGCGAAGATCCCGGGCGATCAGGACATCGAGCACCGCATCCGTTCGTACACGCGCTGGAACGCGCTGGCGATGGTGCTGCGCGCAGGCAAGGACACGAACGTCGGCGGCCACATCGCATCGTTCGCGTCGGCAGCGACGCTCTACGACGTCGGCTACAACCACTTCTGGCACGCAGCGTCCGACCAGCACGGCGGCGACCTCGTGTTCGTGCAGGGCCACTCGTCGCCGGGCGTGTATTCCCGCGCGTTCCTGCTCGGCCGCCTGAAGGAAGAGCAGCTCGACAACTTCCGTCAGGAAGTCGACGGCAACGGCATTTCGTCGTACCCGCACCCGTGGCTGATGCCCGACTTCTGGCAGTTCCCGACCGTGTCGATGGGCCTCGGCCCGATCATGGCGATCTACCAGGCACGTTTCATGAAGTACCTGGAGTCGCGCGGCATCGCGAAGACCGCCGGCCGCAAGGTCTGGGCGTTCCTCGGCGACGGCGAGACGGACGAGCCGGAATCGCTCGGCGCGATCGGCATGGCGAGCCGCGAGAAGCTCGACAACCTCGTGTTCGTGATCAACTGCAATCTGCAGCGTCTCGACGGTCCGGTGCGCGGCAACGGCAAGATCATCCAGGAGCTGGAATCGGAGTTCCGCGGCGCCGGCTGGAACGTGATCAAGGTCATCTGGGGCAGCCGCTGGGATGCGCTGTTCGCGCGCGACAAGTCGGGCGCGCTGATGCGCCGCATGATGGAGTGCGTCGATGGCGAATACCAGACGTACAAGTCGGAGTCGGGCGCGTACGTTCGCGAACACTTCTTCAATACGCCTGAACTGAAGGCGCTGGTCGCCGACTGGTCTGACGACGACATCTGGGCGCTGAACCGCGGCGGCCACGATCCGCACAAGATCTACGCGGCCTTCCACGAAGCGACCCACACGAAGGGCGCGCCGACCGTCATCCTCGCGAAGACCATCAAGGGCTACGGGATGGGCGAGTCGGGCCAGGCGATGAACATCACGCACCAGCAGAAGAAGCTGCCGGTCGAGCAACTGAAGAAGTTCCGTGACCAGTTCCGCCTGCCGATCACCGACGAGCAGATCGCCGACGTGCCGTACCTGAAGTTCGAGGAAGGTTCGAAGGAACTCGAATACATGCGTCAGAAGCGCATGGACCTCGGTGGCTACCTGCCGCACCGCCGCGAGAAGGCGACGTCGCTGCCGGTGCCGGCGCTCGACGCGTTCGAGCCGCTGCTGAAGGGCACGGGCGAAGGCCGCGAGATCTCGACGACGATGGCGTTCGTGCGGATCCTGAACATCCTGCTGAAGGACAAGGCACTCGGCAAGCGCGTCGTGCCGATCGTCCCGGACGAATCGCGTACGTTCGGCATGGAAGGCCTGTTCCGCCAGATCGGTATCTGGAACCAGGAAGGCCAGAAGTACGTGCCGGAAGATTCCGACCAGCTGATGTTCTACAAGGAATCGGAAACCGGCCAGATCCTGCAGGAAGGCATCAACGAAGCAGGCGGCATGTGCGACTGGATCGCGGCGGCGACGTCGTATTCGACGCACGGCGAGATCATGGTGCCGTTCTACATCTTCTATTCGATGTTCGGCTTCCAGCGGATCGGCGACCTGGCATGGGCCGCGGGCGACATGCGCTCGCGCGGCTTCCTGCTCGGCGGCACCGCAGGCCGTACGACGCTGAACGGCGAAGGCCTGCAGCACGAAGACGGTCACTCGCTCCTGTGGGCGGCATCGGTGCCGAACTGCGTGAGCTATGACCCGACGTTCGGTTACGAACTCGCCGTGATCATCCAGGACGGTCTGCGCCGCATGGTGCAGGACCAGGAAGACGTGTACTACTACATCACGGTGATGAACGAGAACTACGAGCACCCGGCGATTCCGCAGGGCGAGCACGTGGCTGCCGACATCATCAAGGGCATGTACGCGTTCAGGAAGGCCGAAGCCGACAAGAAGGCGCCGCGCGTGCAACTGCTCGGCGCGGGCACGATCTTCAACGAAGTGATCGCCGCCGCCGACCTGCTGAAGAACGACTGGGGCGTTGCCGCCGATCTGTGGAGCGTGCCGAGCTTCACCGAACTCGCGCGTGAAGGTCACGAAATCGAGCGCTGGAACCTGCTCCATCCGACCGAAGAGCGTCGTCTGTCGCACGTCCAGAAGTGCCTGAAGGACACGCAAGGTCCGATCATCGCGTCGACCGACTATGTGCGTGCGCTGGTCGACCAGATCCGTGGCCAGATCGACCGCCGCTTCGTCGTGCTGGGCACGGACGGCTTCGGTCGTTCGGACACCCGCGAGAAGCTGCGTCACTTCTTCGAAGTCGACCGTCACTGGGTCACCGTCGCTGCGCTCAACGCGCTGGCCGACGAAGGCACGATCGAGCGCAAGGTGGTCGCGGAAGCGATCGCCAAGTACAACCTCGATCCGTCGAAGCCCAACCCGATGACCGTTTAACGCACACGCGCCGTGTGACGCCGCGCGCCGCTTCCGGGAGGGGCGCGCGCGGCCATGGAGACACAAAAAGATGAGTCAAGCGATCGAAGTGAAGGTGCCGGATATCGGCGATTACAAGGACGTGCCCGTCATCGAGGTGCTCGTCAAGGTGGGCGACACGGTCGAGCCCGAGCAGTCGCTCGTCACGCTCGAGTCGGACAAGGCGACGATGGATGTCCCGAGTCCGGCAGCCGGCACGGTCAAGGAAGTGAAGATCAAGGTGGGCGATTCCGTGTCGGAAGGCTCGTTGATCATCCTGCTCGAAGGCGGCGCCGCGGCGCAGGTGAACGGCGCGGCCGCACCGGCCCCGGCCCCGGCTCCGGCGGCAGTACCCGCACCGGCCGCCGCCGCTCCGGCTGCGGCACCGGCTGCATCGGGCGGCACGCTCGAAGTGAAGGTGCCCGACATCGGTGACTACAAGGATGTCCCGGTGATCGAGATCGGCGTGAAGGTCGGCGACACGGTCGAGAAGGAGCAATCGCTCGTCACGCTCGAGTCGGACAAGGCGACGATGGACGTGCCGAGCCCGGCCGCCGGCGTCGTGAAGGAAATCAAGGTCAAGGTGGGCGACTCGGTATCGGAAGGCACGCTGATCGTGCTGCTCGAAGCCGCAGGCGCACCC
>NZ_JAGIXF010000086.1:0-23645 GCF_021483755.1 Burkholderia sp. WTPI3
TTGCGCTCGCATCGAACCCGCCGCCGAGCGCGCCGACGAGGCCGACGCGCAACGTCCGCTGCCGACCCTGCAACGCAATCAGTTGCGCACGCTCGTCGATCAGCGTCAGATCGGCGACATCGACGTCCTTCTGCATCAGCACGCCGCGGCGATGCCGCTCGGCCGCGATCTGCACGATCTTCAGCGCGGCCGCGACCGCATCCTGCTGCTGCGCGACGAGCGTCCGCGACGTCTGCAGCGACGTGACGATCTGCGCGACCTGCCCGAGCGCGTCGTCGACGGTCTTGTTGTACAGCCCGATCGCGACGTCGGCCTGCGCGACGTCCGCGCCGAGTTTCGCCTTCAGCCGGCCGCGATCGAACACCGGCAGCGAGATCGCGGGGCCGACGGAACCTGCGAGCGCGTCGCGCGAGAACATCGACGCGGGCGTCAGCGCGAACACTCCACCGAGCGCGACGAGGTTCACGTCCGGATAGAACTGCGCACGCGTCGAATCGGCATTCGCGAACGCGGCTTCCACACGCAGCCGCGCGGCGACGATGTCCGGCCGGCGGCCGAGCAGATCGGCCGGCAGCCGCGCAGGCAGCGCGCCGCCCGGAAACGCGCCGACGCGAGGCCGCTGCAGCGCGAGCCCGCGCTCGGGGCCGCGGCCCGACAGCACGCCGAGCTGCAGTTGCGCAAGCTTGATCTGCTCGTCGTTCATCGCGATCTGTTCGAGCAGGCGGCTGCGCTTGATCGATGCGTCGCTCGCGTCGTATGCGTTGTCGAGGCCGCGCGCGGTGCGCTCGCGCAGCACGGCCGTCACGCGCTGGCTGATCTTCAGCTTCTGTTGCAGCAGGTCGCGCACCGCGTACGCCTGGTCGAGCTGGCAATACACGGTGACGATCGCGACCGCGAGCGTGAGCCGCACCTGCTCGGCCTCGACGCCCGCCGCGTCGCGCAGCGACATCAGGCTCTTCGTCGCCGCGCGGTTCTTGCCCCATAGGTCGAGCTGGTAGTTCAGCCCGACGAACACCGACGACGGCGACACGACCGGATCGCCGAAGATCTCAACCGGCACGCGATAGCCGCCCGCCGTCACGTCGGCGATGTCGCCCGGCTTGGGCATCCGCGCGCGGCTGACCGTCGCGCCCGCGGTGCCCGTCAGTCCGGTCAGCGAATCGAACTGCTGAAGCTGTGCCTGCGCCACGCGCAGCCGCGCCTGCGCAACCTGCAAATCGGGATTGTTCTGCGACGCCTCCGCCACCAGATCGTCGAGCTGCGGATCCTGCAGTTGCTTCACCCAGTCGGGCGCGGGCCAAGCGCCGTTCGCGCCGGGGGCCGCCGTGTGTGCCAACGCGTCGGCGGCCGGTGCGCGCAGCGACAGCGACGGCAGGAATCCCGACGGCACGCAGCCGCCGAGCGCGAGCAGCGCGGCCGTCGCCAGAATCGTCCAGCCGCCCTGCCCGCCGCGTGCCGGTGCGGCCGCTTTCAAGATGCATTCCATCGCGCGCCTCACCCCTGCTGGATGCGCTGCGCGCGCGCGGCCAGACGCGGTCGCGTCCGCTCGAGCGGGCCGAGCCGGCCGAACAGGCCGTCCGCGATGCCCAACAGGATGCCGGCGAGCTTGTCGCGCTTGTCGCGCTCGACGAGCGCGATCTGCACGACCTGCCACACGGTCAGCAGGTTCGGCACGATCGCCACCGGAAAGCGCAACCCGTACTGCATCGCGAGCTGCACCGCATTGCGCGCGCTGTAGTAGCGCCGTTGCCACGAGTGATTCATCGACGTCATTTCGAAAGGGCCGAACGCGTGGCGCTGTTTCGCGCCGATCCGGTGCGGCAGCACCAGCGACGGCACGACATAGAGCGGCACGTTGCGCGCGAGCGCGCGGAAGCTGTACTCGGTGTCGACGTGATCGATGAACAGCGTCTCGTCGAAGCGGCCGAGCGCGTCGAACGCGGCACGCGACACGACGCAGCCGGACGAGATCAGGAACGCGCAGCGCTGCGGCGGCCCGTCGGCTTCGACCCGCAGCCGGCGCAACGCGATCCCGTTGGTCGCGAGCTCCGGCAGGAAGCTGCGCGCGTTCTCGTCGAAGATGCGCGGGCCGGCCAGGAACGCGCGGCCCGCGAGCCTCGCGCAGACGTCGCGCATCGTCGAGAAGTAGCCGGCCGGCACCGACGAATCCTGGTCGAACAGCGCAACCGCATCGACGTTCTCGCGAAACAGCGCGGCGAGCCCCGCGTTGTACGCGCCGGCAATCCCGCCGCGGTTGCCGTGATGCAGCAGCCCGATGCCGTCGCGCGCGCACAGCGCGCTTGCACGGGCATCGGGTTGCGGCGTGTTGTCGACGACGAGCAACGCGTCGCACGCATGCCGCCATGCGCCAAGCGCCGCGAGTTGTGCATCGGTCGGGTGATACAGGATCACGAGTGCGCCGAGTGTCGTCATGCGGGTTTCCTCAATGTCCGAACGAAGCGGCCGCGCCGCGCCTGGGCCGCGTCAGCCACATCATCGCGGCGAGCACGAGGCAGGTCATGCTCGCCATCCAGAACATGTCGCCCGTCGCCATCATGTAGGCCTGCTGCATCACGACCTGATGCAGCGTCGTCAGCTCGCGCACGCCGTCCACGCCCATCGCGTTCAGCGTGTGCACGAAACGCTGCGTGTTCGCCGATGCGTGCGTGACCGATTGCGACACGACGTCGTAGTGATAGGTCGCGCGGCTGTCCCACAGCGTCACGCTCATCGCGGTGCCGAATGCGGCCGACAGCGTGCGCAGGAAATTCGACAGGCTCGACGCGGCTGCGAGCCGGTCGTCCGGAATGCGCGACAGCGTCGCAGCGGTCAGCGGAATGAAGAAGCATGGCAGCCCGATCCCCTGGATCAGCCCCGGCGCGGCGATCTGCGCGAATGTCATCTTGAGCGTGAAATGCGCATCCCACGCGAGCACGGCCGCAAACACCAGGAAGCCGAAGGTCGCGAGCACGCGTGCGTCGAAGCGGTGCGCGTGCAGGCCGACGAGAATCGAGAACACGAGCGCGAGCACGCCGAGCGATGCGGTGGCCAGGCCCGCATGGAACGCGTTGTAGCCCATCACCGCCTGCATCCACAGCGGAAACACGACGCCGACCACCGAGAAGCTCATCATCCCGAGCGAGATGATCAGCACGCAGAACGAGAACGTGCGGTCGCGAAACAGGCTAAGGTCGACGACCGGGTGCGCCTCGCCCGCCTCCCAGATCAGCAGCGACACGATCGCGAGCCCCGCGACCACCGCGAGCGTGACGATCAGCGGCGAGTCGAACCAGCCCTTGTCGTGGCCGAGGTCGAGCATCGCCTGCAGCGAGCCGACACCGATCACGAGCAGGACGATGCCCGGCAGGTCGATCGGGCCGGCCGCGCCGCGCTGCGCGTCGGGGCGCAGCATCGTCGTGCAGACTGCGAACGAGAAGAGCCCAATCGGCAAATTGATCAGGAAGATCCACGGCCACGAGAAGCTGTCGACGATCCAGCCGCCGACCACCGGCCCGAAGATCGGCGCGAGCAGCACCGTCATCGCCCATAGCGCGAGCGCGACGGTGCGCTTGTCCGGCGGAAAGGTGCGCAGCAGGATCGTCTGCGACAGCGGCACCATCGGCCCCGAGCACAGCCCCTGCAGCGCGCGGCAGACTACCAGCACGTGCAGATCGCGCGCGAGCCCGCACAGCAGCGACGTCAGCGTGAACAGCAGCACCGCGCCGACGAACAGCCGCAACTCGCCGACGCGGCGCGCGAGCCAGCCGGTGAGCGGCACCGCGATCGCGGCCGCGACCGAATACGAGCTGATCACCCACGTGCCCTGGCTGTTCGAGACGCCGAGGCTGCCGGAGATCGCCGGCACCGCGACGTTCGTCACGGTCGAGTCGAGCACTTCGATGAAGGTCGCGAGCGACAGCGCGAACGTCAGCAGCGCGAGCCGCGCGCCGCGCACCGGCTGCGCGGCCGGTGCAGACGTGGACGCGGGCGCGGACGCATCGAAGGCGGCGGGCGTGTCCTGCAGCGGCGACGCCGTGCTCATGCGCCCGCCGCAGCGACGTCGGCCCGCATATGCGCGCGTCCGTGGTTCGGCGCGAGGCGCTCGATGAAATCGGCGGCCATCTCGCAACCGTCCGGCGCGGCATGGACCCGCGCACGCATGCGTGCCGCCCGCTCGGCGAAGGCGGGCTCGCCGAGCACGCGCGCGAGCGCCGCGCCGAGGCGCGCGCCGTCGACCGGGCCATCGACGCGCACACCGCAGCCGCTCGCGGCAACGCGTTGCGCATTGTCGAACTGGTCGTGCGCGAACGGCGTCGCGACCTGCACGATCCCCGCTTCGTATGCGAGCGCCGCGGTGCCGATCCCGCCGTGATGCACGAGCGCGCGGCAACGCGGCAGCAGCGTACGCATCGGCACGAAGCGGCGCACCAGCAGCCGCTCGCCGTCCGTTGCCGCATCGTGCGGCGTCAGCAGAATGCCGCGTGTGCCGGTTGCGCGCAGCGCGTCCGACACCGCGCGTGCATACGCCGCGTGATCGATCAGCGTCGAGCCGGCCGTAAACACGACGGGTGGCTCGCCCGCCGCGAGAAACACGTCAAGCGTGGGATCGTCGTCATGCGCGGCGATGTCGTTGAACAGCGGAAAGCCGCTTTGCAGAAGATGCGCCGGCCAGTCGCGCTGGGCCGGCGCGAACCAGTCGGGAAACAGGCACAGCACGCCGTCCGTCGAATGCAGCCAGCGGCCGAGCACGCGCCGCGCGGGCGCCAGCCCCAGTTCGCGGCGCACCGCATTGAGCGCCGGGCCGCACACGCGGTCGAGCACCTGCCGCTCGATCAGCGTCATCAGCGCCGATTTCACGGGCAGCGGCCAGCGCGCGGGGATCGTCAGGCGCGGGTGCGTCGGCGGCACCTGCGCGGACAGCAACGTGGACGGCGACACCTGCACCGACACGTACGGCGTGCCGTGCAGCTCCTGCATCAGCCGCGCGGAAAACGCCCACAGCGTGCCGACCAGCACGGTGTCGCGATCGGTCAGCGCGCGCAGCGCGTCGTAATGCGGGCGGACCACGGGCGCGATCACCTGCCATAGCGTGCGAAACGACGTGCGCGGATCCCACAGCGCCGGGTTCGCCATCGCGGCTTCATACTCGGCCGCGGTGCCGACCGGCACGAACGCGAAGCCGAAGCGGCGTGCGGCGGCCTCGAACGGCGGATGCGTGCAGAACACGACGTCGTGGCCGCGCATCGCGAGCGCGCGCGCGACGCCGAGCAGCGGGTGCACGTCGCCCGCCGAGCCGATCGCAGTCACGATCACCTTCGCCATCGCGCGCCTCGCGGGGATCAGTAGAAACCGGGGATCAGCGCCGCGACCTCGCGGCGGTACTGCGTATACGCGGGCCCAAAATAGCCGGTCAGCCAGCTCTCCTCGACGCGCACCTTGTACGCGAGCGACGCGAACACGAGCACGACGCCGAGCGCGCCGCGCCATTCGCCGCCGATCAGCGCGGCGCCGACCAGCGCGATCAGGCAGCCGGTGTAGATCGGATGGCGCACGAGGCCGTACGGGCCGGTGCGCACGAGTTCATGGTTTTCCTTCAGCGTGACGGACACGCTCCAGTTCGTGCCGAGGTGCAGCCGCGCCCACACCGAGAACAGCAGCCCCGCGACCAGCACCGCGAGCCCGCCTTGCGCGAGCAGGCCGAAGCGCTGCCAGTCGGGCACGAGCGCCTGCCACGACGGATCGGGCAGGATGATCAGCGCGCCGCCGACGATCAGCGGAATCGACTGCAGCGTGCGCGAACGCGACGCCTCCTTGCGCACGGTCGTCTTCACGCCCTGCGACGTCGCGATCCAGTAGGCGAGCCATACGGCCCACGGAACGACGATGGCGATGCTCTGAACGATATTCACGGCTGGCCTGCCTCGTATGGATAAGAATTTGGATACGCCCGGCGCGGATGCGTCCGGCGGGGATGCGCCCGATGCGCGACGTGCTGCGTCACGACATCGCCGGCATCGGCGCGGACACGCATGCGTGCGCGGCGCCGAGCGCGATGCCGGCGGCGGCCGGCGGCGCATCGCAGAAGAAGTCGAGCAGCGCCGCACGCGTGGTCTCGCGCTGCGCGCGGCCTTCGATGTCGAGGAAGTGGCCGGCGTCGGGAATGGTCGCGAAGCGTGCGCGCGGCACGTGCGCGGCAAGCTGGCGAACGTCGGCCGGCGTCGTGTACTCGTCGCGCTCGCCGTTCAGGAACAGCAGCTCGCAACCGATGTTCGAAAACTCGCTCAGATAGCGTTCCGGCTGCAGCGACAGGATCTGGTCGACGTGGAATGCGACCTGGTCCTGCTCGTCGCGCGGCAGGCGCGTCAGATACCGGTAGTTGTACAGCTTCATGATGCGCGGCAGGTAGCGGCCGACCGTATCGTTCAACAGTTGTGCGGCCTTCAGGTTCTCGCCGGCCGAGATGTGATCGCGCGCGCGGGTCACGTAGTCGACCATCGCGTCGTTCAGGAACGGCGAGAACGAGCAGATCGCCGCGCGCCGCACGCTCGGGCAGCCGCGAGCGAGCGCGAACAGCGACGCGACGCCGCCCCACGACACCGACACGAGGAACGCGGGCGCGAAGCGCTCGACCAGATGCTGGAGGATCGCGGCCTCGTCGTCCTTCGTCAGGATGAAGCAGCCGGGATTGTGCTGGCGCGACTGCCCCGCATACGGGAGGTCGAAACAGATCGTGTTCATCCGCTCGCCGAGATACTGGACGGTCTGCCCGAACGACGCGGTGGTCGCGAGGGCGCCGTTGACGAGCATCGCCGTGTCGAAGGACGGATCGAACACGTTCCGTTCGACGTAGACCTTCAGACCATTCGGTAGCGGGACCACGTGTTTTTCGGTCGGCATCGTCGTTCTCCGGTGGATGCGGCGTCTCGGCATGCTGCGGTGCGCAATGGCTGGCGCACCGCGATCAATACGCGCGGCGCCGATTCATTCCTTGTAGTGCGGCACCATACTAATACGGGCAATATTACTTACTCAAGTCATCTCAACGATCCCCTCTACTCCAGCGGGAAATATCGTCGATTCAAATTTTTTCGGCATTTTTTATGGTAAGCACGATCGATCGAAGGCAATCGCAATCGTTTGCCTAAATCCAGACCAGCAGTCGTTAAATTATAATATATCGTTCAAATTCAAATATATACATCATTTCATCCGCCCGATTGAAACGGATTCTAGGAAATTACCGGGATGGTCGCCGGGCTCCAGAATTTCCATATCGAATCGAATTTCACATGCCTCGACATTCTTTCGTAACGTAATAATTTCAATTCAGAAACTTCGGCCGCCATTACGCCACCTTTTCGGAAATCGTTTTAAACAAACTTCAATTTATTTAACCGTCTTTCAAACCATTTTCCCGCACCCGCACAATTGCGCCAGGCAGGCGCTCCACCCCTCCGGTACGGAGATCTACTATCGGACCCCGATTTTTTGTTGATTGAACGATCAATAAAAAACCGCTAAGCTCTCGACTTCCAGGAACGGCCCGTCCGGGCGAAGGGGAGTCGCGATGCCGAAAGTCGGAATGCGGGAGATTCGCCGCGCGCAGTTGATCGACGCGACGCTGCGCTCGATCGACGAAGCCGGCCTGCCCGGCACGACGCTCGCATCGGTCGCGCAGCGCGCGAACATCTCGACGGGCATCGTCAGCCATTACTTCGGCGACAAGGACGGCCTGCTCGAAGCCACGATGCGGCACGTGCTGCGCGACCTCTGGACGGCCACCACGCGCCGCCGCGTCGCCGCGCGCAAGGATCCGCGCTCCCGGCTGCGCGCGATCGTCGCCGCGAACTTCGACGACACGCAGGTCAGCGCGCCCGTGATGAAGACCTGGCTCGCGTTCTGGTCGCAGAGCATGCACGACGCGATGCTCAAGCGCCTGCAGCACGTCAACACGCGGCGCCTCCATTCGAACCTGTGCGCCGAATTCGCGAAGGCGCTGCCGCGTGCGAAGGCACGCGAAGCCGCCAGCGGCCTCGCCGCGCTGATCGACGGCCTGTGGCTGCGCGGCGCACTCGCCGGCGGCCCGATCGACACCCGGGCCACGCTGAAGCTCGCCCACGATTACATCGACCTGCTGCTCGCGTCCGATTGACGCGTCACGCACTCGCCTTCAAGGAGATCCTCATGTCCGTATACGGTTTGCAGCGCCTCTACATCGGCGGCGGTTACGTCGACGCCACCAGCGGCAAGACTTTCGACACCTTCGATCCGGCCACCGGCGAACTGCTCGCCCAGGTGCAGCAGGCAAGCGCGGCCGACGTCGACCGCGCGGTCGCATCGGCACAGGAAGGCCAGCGCGAATGGGCCGCGATGACGGCCATGCAGCGCTCGCGCATCCTGCGCCGCGCGGTCGACCTGCTGCGCGAACGCAACGACGAACTCGCGGCGATCGAAACCCGCGACACGGGCAAGCCGATCGGCGAAACGCTCGCGGTCGACATCGTCACCGGCGCGGACGTGATCGAGTACTACGCGGGCCTCGCGACCGCGATCGAAGGGCTGCAGGTGCCGCTGCGGGCCGAGTCGTTCGTCTATACGCGTCGCGAGCCGCTCGGCGTGTGTGCGGGCATCGGCGCATGGAACTACCCGATCCAGATCGCATGCTGGAAAACGGCGCCCGCGCTCGCGGCCGGCAACGCGATGGTGTTCAAGCCGAGCGAGGTCACGCCGCTCACCGCGCTGAAGCTCGCCGAAATCTATACGGAAGCCGGCGTGCCGGCCGGCGTGTTCAACGTCGTGCAGGGCGACGGCTCGGTCGGCGCACTGCTCACCGGTCATCCGGAAATCGCGAAGGTATCGTTCACCGGCGGCGTCGAGACCGGCAAGAAGGTGATGTCGCTGGCCGGCGCATCGTCGCTGAAGGAAGTGACGATGGAGCTCGGCGGCAAGTCGCCGCTGATCGTGTTCGACGATGCCGATCTCGACCGTGCGGCCGACATCGCCGTGACCGCCAACTTCTTCAGCTCGGGCCAGGTCTGCACGAACGGCACGCGCGTGTTCGCGCACCGCTCGGTCAAGGACGCGTTCACGCAGAAGGTGCTCGAACGCGTGAAGCGCATCCGAGTCGGCAAGCCGACCGATGCCGACACCAACTTCGGCCCGCTCGTTTCCGCCGCGCAGCTCGACAAGGTGCTCGGCTTCATCGAGAGCGGCAAGGCCGAAGGCGCGAAGCTGCTTGCGGGCGGCATGCGCCTGACCGACGGCCACTTCGGCAACGGCCAGTACGTCGCGCCGACCGTGTTCGGCGACTGCCGCGACGACATGAAGATCGTCCGCGAAGAGATTTTCGGGCCGGTGATGAGCATCCTCGATTTCGAATCGGAGGACGAAGTAATCGCCCGCGCGAACGACACGCACTACGGCCTCGCGGCCGGCGTCGTGACCGAGAACCTGTCGCGCGCGCATCGCACGATCCACCGCCTCGAAGCCGGCATCTGCTGGATCAACACGTGGGGCGAATCGCCGGCCGAGATGCCGGTTGGCGGATACAAGCAATCCGGTGTCGGACGCGAGAACGGCATCACGACGCTCGAACACTACACTCGAATCAAGTCGGTGCAGGTCGAGCTCGGCCGCTACAACCCGGTGTTTTGAGAACGATAGGAGATACCCCGTCATGACGACACGCGAATACGACTACATCATCTGCGGCGCCGGTTCCGCGGGCAACGTGCTCGCGACGCGCCTGACGGAAGATCCGAATGTCACGGTGCTGCTGCTCGAAGCGGGTGGCCCCGACTACCGCTTCGACTTCCGTACGCAGATGCCGGCGGCGCTCGCCTATCCGCTGCAGGGCCGTCGCTACAACTGGGCCTACGAAACCGACCCCGAGCCGCACATGGACAACCGCCGGATGGAATGCGGCCGCGGCAAGGGGCTCGGCGGCTCGTCGCTGATCAACGGGATGTGCTACATCCGCGGCAACGCACTCGACTACGACAACTGGTCGACGCACAAGGGGCTCGAGAACTGGACGTATCTCGACTGCCTGCCGTACTTCAAGAAGGCCGAGACGCGCGACGTCGGCCCGAACGATTATCACGGCGGCGACGGCCCCGTGTCGGTCACGACCAGCAAGCCGGGCGTGAATCCGCTGTTCGAGGCGATGATCGATGCAGGCGTACAGGCCGGCTATCCGCGCACCGACGACCTGAACGGCTATCAGCAGGAAGGCTTCGGCCCGATGGACCGCACCGTCACGCCGAAGGGCCGCCGGGCGAGCACAGCGCGCGGGTACCTCGACCAGGCGAAGGCGCGGCCTAACCTCGAAATCGTCACGCACGCGCTCGCCGATCGCATCCTGTTCGACGGCAAGCGCGCATCGGGCGTCACGTACCTGCGCGGCAGCGAGCGCGCAAGCGCGCATGCGCGCCGCGAAGTGCTGGTGTGCAGCGGCGCGATCGCATCGCCGCAACTGCTGCAGCGTTCGGGCGTCGGCCCCGGCGCGTGGCTGAAGGAACTCGACATCCCGGTCGTGCTCGACCTGCCCGGCGTCGGCCAGAACCTGCAGGATCACCTGGAGATGTACATCCAGTACGAGTGCAAGGAACCGGTGTCGCTATATCCGGCGCTCAAGTGGTGGAACCAGCCGAAGATCGGTCTCGAATGGATGCTGAACGGCACCGGCCTCGGTGCGAGCAACCACTTCGAGGCGGGTGGCTTCATCCGCACGCGCGACGACGATCCGTGGCCGAACATCCAGTATCACTTCCTCCCCGTGGCGATCAACTACAACGGCTCGAACGCGATCGAAATGCACGGCTTCCAGGCGCACGTCGGCTCGATGCGCTCGCCGAGCCGCGGCCGCGTGAAGCTGCGCTCGCGGGATCCGAACGATCATCCGAGCATCCTGTTCAACTACATGGCCGAAGCGCTCGACTGGCGCGAGTTCCGCGATGCGATCCGCGCGACGCGCGAGATCATGCGGCAGCCGGCGCTCGACCGCTATCGCGGCCGCGAGTTGAACCCGGGCGCCGACTGCAAGAGCGACAAGGAACTCGACGCGTTCGTACGGGCGCGCGCGGAAACCGCGTTCCATCCGTCGTGCTCGTGCAAGATGGGTTACGACGACATGGCCGTGGTCGACGAAGAAGGTCGCGTGCACGGGCTGGAAGGGTTGCGCGTGGTCGATGCATCGATCATGCCGATCATCACGACCGGCAACCTGAACGCACCGACGATCATGATCGCGGAGAAGATCGCGGACAAGATCCGCGGCCGCAAGCCGCTCGCGCGCGTCGACGTGCCCTACTTCGTCGCGAACGGCGCGATGGCGCGCAACGTCGCGAAGGCGGTGCGGCAGCCGGAGACGGTGTAACCGCACGAGCGCCCTTCGGAGGGTGCAGCAGCATGCACGGCTCGCGGCATTCTCGCCGCGAGCCGTTTTTCATGGGGTGCTTGCGCCGTCCGTACCGAAGCGCGTGATCGCGGTGCCCTTTCGTCGCATCCGTTTCGCACGCACGATCGGATTCGCGCGCGACGTCAGGCTCATCGTGCCGCGCAAGCGCTCGAACGCGACGTCCTCCTGCGTTCCGAAGCGGCTGACCGCCGGCCATGCGAGCACCGCGTCGAGCCACGTCCGCCACGCATCGCCATGAAAGCGGCGCGCGAATGCGTGCACCATGCCGGGCGCGGCGATCACGATGCCCGCCAGCAGGTAATATGCCCAGAAGCTGCCCGCGCCGAGGAGCCGGTCGAGCCGGCACACCGACACCGCGGCGAGCAGGCCGTCCACCGATGCGAGATCGGCGCGTCGTTCGCGGATCGCGCGCGCGACGATATTGTGTCCGCCGCCATACGCGGCAATGGATACCCCGTTCCCGGCAGCCAACTCCGCGCTGAACATCGCGAGCGCGGCCATTTCGTCGATCTGCGCCGCATCGTCACGCGGCCCGCAGACGCGCAGAACGATCGCGTCGATGATGGCGCCCGGCCGGGTCGACGGTTCCACGCAGGCCGCGGCCACGGCTGCGCGTCGTTCTCCCGGGCTCTTCGCAGGCGGCGCATCGACGCCGCCTTCTTCGGGCTCTGGCGCTTCGTCCGTTCCTGCTTCGCCGCTTTCGACGCCGGTCGCGATTCGCCCGAGCGCGGCCCAGCCGTCATCGGGGTGCTCGAACGCCCACGCGTCGACGATGCCGTGCGCCGCTTCGAATGCATCGCGCGACCCGGGGCAGCGCCGCTCCGCATGCGCGAGCTGCCGCACATCGGGGACGTGCATGCACGCATTGCGCGGATCGCTCGCATCGCACGCGCAACCGCCGCCGTCCGTGGCGGTCCACGGCGCGAGTTCGTGCAGCACGGCAATCGCATCGCGCGACAGGTTCATCCCCGCCTGCGACGGCACGACGGCCGTGTCGCCGGTTCCGGTCGCCATCGCGCGGGCGGCTTCGGCTTCGTCAAGATGGTCGATCAGGTACTGCAGCCACGCAGCCGTGCGCAGCCGGTCGCGCGTCGCAGCGCGGGCATCGCCATACTTCGCTGGGTCGGTGAGAATGGGGGGTCCGGACATGGTCTGGCAAATCAGGGAGTCGTTTTGTGTCGGTCGGATCGGACGGCACGGCATACCGCACCGTCCGCTGCATGGCCCCCCGCGCCGGATCGCGAAGCAGGCGGCCAGCCGGTCGTCGTGCCGATACGCACGACGGCGCGTCGCCATCGCGAAACCGGTACGCCCGCCGCGCATCCCTGCACGGCCCTCGTCTCTGGCGAGCGACCCGGCCTCGGTCACACGGCGCTTACTGCACGTGGAACTTCGGCGACGTGGCAACCGTGCCGCTGACCGTACAGTCCGGCGTCAGCACCGCGTTGTTGAACGTGAGCGACGAGTTCGGATCGCTCCACGTCGTGACCACCTTGCTCGGCCCGCAAGCGCCGAGCAGCGAAACGGTCACCTTCGCGTTGTTGATCGACAGCTGCGTCGTGCTGTCGGCCTGCCCCGTCCACGGCGACGCGCTGCTGGCGCTGCCGCTGATCAGGCCGCACGTCGCGCCACCGGTGAACGTCGTCGACGTGATGTTGACGATGCCCGTCGAGGAGATCGTGCCGTTGAAGGTCGCGTTGCAGCTCGCGTTGATCGCTCCCTTGGCCAGCACCGTGAGACCCGTCGCGGAGAACGGCTCTCCGCTCGGGTTCATGGCCTGACCGTCGACGCGCGTCACGGTCACGGCGAAAGCAGGCGCGGCCGATACCGCGGTGAATGCCACTGCAGCAACAAACGATACGATTTTGCGAATGCTCATTTGAACTGCCCCCTCTCTCTTCACAAATGGCGGCACGCCGCCAGGAACGCGACGCCCCGGCCGGATCGCCCCGGCCGCTCGGTCGCAGGAAGCCGCCGGCGCGCGTGCCGCGCGCCGGACGGCTCAGAACTTGTAGGAAATCCCGATGAAAGAGATCAGCGGATCGGCCTTCAGCCGCGTGCGCGTCGTGGCGAGCGTCGTGCCGTCTGCCGCGCTGATCACGAGCGACGAGTAGGTCTTCAGCGGCATGTAGGTCAGCGTCGCCGTCAGCCCCCAGTGCTTGTCGATCGCATAGCTGGCACCGACGTTGTAGACCGGCGTGAACGACGACGACGCCTTGCCCTCCACCGACGTCGGCCCCGGCTTGCCGGCGCCGGCCGCAAGCACGCTGCCGAGGTTCTCGTTGATGTCCTTCGCGAAGTTGCCGTTCAGTTCGATGTTGCTGAACCAGCTATACGCCACGCCGATCCCGACGAACGGACGGAACTTCGCCGTCGGTGCATTGAAGTAGTACTGCAGAATGATCGTCGGACTCCATTGCCGCGCGTTCTTCACGGCCGGCTGGTTCGACGGATTGTCCATGTTGACGCTGCCGAGCGCGCCTGCCGGGCCCGGCGGCCGGATCACGCCGTGCCCGGTCAGCGTGAACTCGGGCGGCACGCCGAGCACCGACGTCACCGCGATGTGGTCGGTGAAGAAGTGCGTGAGCGTGAGGCCGACCGTATCGGCGTTGTTGACCGTCAGGCTCGTGCCCGGCGACGTGAACGACCCGGGCAGGCGCAGCGGCCCGTTGATCGGCATGCTCGCGAGATTCGTCGTCAACCCGTTGGTCGAATCCATCGGCACGATGTGCAGCCAGCCCAGCGTCGCGACGTTGTCGCCCGCCTGCTGGGCCGATGCGAGCGTCGACACGCCTGCGACGATCCCCGCGACAATCAGCTTCTTCATCAGTTCTCCCCCTCATTCTGTCCGGGCGCCGCGCACCTGCGCGCGGCGCCATCGTGTCTCCTGCTCTACGCGGTCACTGCACGAACGCGCCGACCGTGAAGTACGGATTGCTCGTGTCGGCCATGTCGAGGAACCCGAACACGCCGCCGGTGAACACGAACTTGCCGGTCGCCGGCCCCGCCGCCGCATCCGCATGCACGGTCGTCACGACGCCCGGCACCTTCTGCGTGTAGTCGAGATTCAGCGCGCGCGTGAGCGCGGCCTGCGACGCGTTGAACGGATCTAGCAGCGTGGCCTGCGCATCGACGAGCGCGGTCGCGCGGTAGTTGAACGCGCTGTCGACGCCCGTGTACTCGCCGTTCTGCGAACCCGACGCGATCGCCGCCTGCGGGCTCAGGAACGAGATGCCCGATTCGTCGTCCGCGCTCGGCGGGCCCTGCGTGAGGTCCGCGTTCGCGGCACCCGTGCGGATGAAGATCGGCACGAGCTGATTGCGCAGCTTGCCGACGATCAGGATCCCCTTGCCGGCCTTCGCCGGATCGAGCGCGGCGAGCGTCGGCGGAATCTGCGGCTGGTAGTTCAGCGACTGGAACGCCGGCGCATCCGGGCGCGGCGTGAACGGCTGGTTCACAGTCGCGCTCGATGCGAGCGGCTGACCGCCGTTCTTCTTGCCGAAGTTGTCGGTCTCGACGTAGCTGCCGTCCGCGTTGATCGTCACCTGCTGGTCGAGCGCCACCGGCTGGAAGTTCTGCGACGGCACCTGGTGATAGCCGAGCTGGTTGTACGTGCCGGCGATCTTCGACAGATCGGTTTCGAGCGACGAGAAACTGATGAACGGGTAGTACGGGAACGTCGTCTGCGCAATCTTGCCGACGCCGATCACGCCGTCGAACTGGATCGTCGCACCGGGAATCGCACCGCCCAGCACGCCTTCGCCGAGGAACAGCCGGGCCGGCCGATTCGGGTCGAGGCTCGCGTTCTGCATCCGGAACGTGCACTGATTGAGCTTCACGGTCGGCAGCCCGGTTTCGTCGACCAGCGTGCCGTCGACCACGTTGGCCGGCGCCGTGTCGCGCGTCGGCTGCACGGTGCCGGTGGTGATCGGCACCGGCGACGCGAGATAGGTCATCCGGTACGTCATCTTCGTCGTGTCGAGCTGCACCTTCACCAGTTCGCCCGAACCGGAGCCGCCGATGAACACCGTGTTGTAGTCGATCGCCTGCGGGCACAGCCGGACCACCGGTGCGGGCGGCGGGTCGCCGTCGCCGCCGCAGGCGACCAGCACCGGCGCGAGCGACGCCGCAGCCATCCAATGCTTCACATTCATAGGAATCCTCTTTAATTTTGATTCGCCGGCGGCGACGCGTGCGCCGCCGGTGTTCCGTGTTCAGTACGCCGTCACTGGACGAACGCGCCGACCGTGAAGAACGGATTGACCTTGCTGTTGTTGACGACCATCGCGTAGACGCTCCCCGCCGTCACGAGCCAGCCCGTGTCGCCCTTGCTGAAGATCGCCACATTGCCGTCCGCCCCCTTCACGTTGAAGTCCTGCGAGGCCGTGACCGTGATCTTGCCGGGCGTCGCCTGCGTATAGTCGAGCGCGAACTGCGAGGTAACCGACGACGTCTGCGGGTCGATGAATGCCGCGGTGGCGCCCTGGAACAGCGTTGACGTATAGTTCGCGGCCATCGTCGACACGGCGGTGCCGTCCGTGCAATTTCCGGCCTCGGGCATGAAGAACGTGCCGTTGAACGTGCCGGGCAGGTCGGGATGCGGTATGGAGTTATTGAAGCTCGGCCCCGAATTCCCCGGTGCGCCATACAGGCCGTTGGATGTCACCACCCCGCATGCGGACGCGCTCGTCGCACCGATGAAACCGCCCTTGAGCGCATTGGTCGCGACAGACTGCGCGGGAGACAGCATCGAGATGCCGACTTCCGCGTCGGCGACCGACGCCAGCAGGTTGCTCGCGTCGGCATGCGAGTAGCCGACGCGAATCACGATCGGCACCAGCACACCGTTCAGCTTGCCGACGATCATCACGCCACGCGCCTGGGTCGGCGACAGCAGCACGAGCGGCTGCTCCTGACCGGCCGACGGATAGGGCATGCCCGGATGCGCGCCGCTGACGAACACGTTATCGGCGCTGCCGTCCATGTTCTTGCGCAGCGTCCACGGCGTGCCGGTCGTCTGGCACGAGTAGTCGCTGCCCGACGTAATCGTGCACGTGCCGTCCGCATTGAGTGTCTGGTTCCAGTTCACGACATCCGGCTGCCAGCCCTGCGGGGTTGCGGTCTGATAGCTGCTGCCGGTCGGCGACAGATGAATGCCGACCTCGTTGTAGACTCCGGCCACCTTCGCAAAATCGGTCTCGGTGTCGGTAAAGCCGATAAACGGATAGAAATCGAACGTACGCGACGGCACGGTGCCGACAAAGATGCCCGGCGCGAGCGGAATGCCGTCGAACTGGATCGTCGCACCCGGAATTCCGCCACCCACCACACCATTCCCGACGAACAGCATCGGCGGGTCGCTGCGCTTGATCGTCACCGCATACGTGCCGTCGCTCGTCGCGCCGTTGTCGAGCACGAACGCGCAGCGGTTCTGCTCGGCGGTCGGCAGATTGGTCGGATGATGGAATGCGCCGCTGATCGTCAGGCCCGCGCGCGTGTCGTTGACCTGCCCCGCCGAGGTCGGCACCGACGATTCGATGAACTGCATCTGGTAGGTGAGCCTGGTCGTGTCGAACTTCACCTTCACGTATTCGCCGCTGCCCGAGCCACCCGTGTAGGTCGTCGTGTAGTCGAGCGAATCCGGACACAGCTTCGTCACGACGGGCGGCGTCGTTTCTGCACCGCTCGGCCCGCATGCGCTGCCCGAGCACTGCGGCACGTTGATCGGCCCCGGATCGTCGCCGCCGCCGCAACCGGCGACGAACGGCAGCGCCAGCACGGCGCACGACAGGACCGCCTTCCGCCATTCAGGAATGCAAAGCATCAACCCCTCCTTTTCAGGTACGACAAGTCTCGTCCGGACGGGCTGCGTGGCCCGCCGGTTGGTATCGCGCCGTCGTGCAGGCACGCAGCGCATGACGATGCGCGCAATGCGCGCCGCGTGGCCGGTCAGGCCAATGCGATCAGAACCGCCGCGGCAGGCAAGCGCGATCCGGCCGCGCCGTCATGCGGCACGGCGCCGTCGGGAAAAACGAAACGAAACGGAACAGGATGCGTCGCTACAGCGATAACGCAATGCGATGACGCTCGCACGCGACTCGCGTCGCGCCGGCGTCCGGCGAAAAACAGGGAAACGGCAGTCCGGCTGGCCCCGCGGATAGGCGTCTCATGAAGTGGTCTCCATACGTACGCTTGATTCGTTATCGTGATGCGTCGTTTGTCGAGACTATGAGCGGACGATCCGCACAAGTAAATGGATGCAGAGTTCCAAACGGGCCGCGGCGCGCGACCCTAGCGCTTGCAGGGCATTTGACAGTTTTTCAAACAGCCTTCATTTTCTTTGCTCAGACAAATACCAGGGCGATATAACGCGCGTTTGAACGATCGCGGCCGACCCGCGCGAACGCCGGCGGGGCGGCCTGCCGCGGCCGACCGGGATACCGCGGCGCAACATTACACGTCGATGACGGCCAGCGTGCCGTGACTGCCCGGCAGCACCGCGTGGCGCGTGCCGGCGAGCGCGAGATACATCTGGCCGGCCTCGACCACGATCGTTTGTGCGTCGACCTCGAGCATCAGCCGGCCGTCGAGCACCAGCAGCCCTTCGTTGTAGTCGTGCACTTCCGCTTCGTACGGCTGCGCGTCCATGCGCAATACCTTGATCCGGGCCGGCCCGACTTCACCGACGATCGCGGACTTCCACGCGACGGCCTGCGCGGCCGCCACCGACTTGAAATCGACCAAAGACATGCGCACCGCTCCGAAGAGGTGAAAGGAATGCATTATCGCGAGCGCCGCGCGTGGCGTCCCGGTACGGCGCGGCGGTGTCCGGGCGGCACAGTTTGCCGCCCCGCCGTCGTGCCGCCGCGCGAACCCGCAATCGACGCCCGCGTTGCCGAAAGCGATGCGGATTGTTCGCACATCTCAAATAAAGTGCGGCGTTATCGACCAATGCCCACACACTGGACGCAAATCCGGCGCCGACATCGCCCGGCCTTTCCACCAGAATGCATTTCCATCTGCCGATTGCTAATATGGCGGTCCTGCGATCCCGCACCACAACGCCGTTCGACATGACGCCCGCTGGCCATGCCGCACCCGCAACCGGCCGCCTCGCAGCGGCGGCACCGGGCACGCGCGGCACGCAGCGTCGGACCGACCGGCCGTGCCATCCGTGAGCATGCAACCGATCCTTTCCGTTTCCGACCTCTCCAAGACTTACGCGTCCGGCTTCCAGGCGCTGAAGCACGTGACCCTCGACATCCGCCCCGGCGAGATCTTCGCGCTGCTCGGGCCGAACGGCGCGGGCAAGACCACGCTGATCGGCTCGATCTGCGGGATCGTCACGCCGACCGAGGGCCGCGTGACGGTCGGCGGCCACGACATCCGCGATCACTATCGCGCCGCGCGCGAAATGATCGGCCTCGTGCCGCAGGAACTGACGACCGATGCATTCGAAACCGTCTGGGCGACCGTGTCGTTCAGCCGCGGCCTGTTCGGCAAGGCGCCCGATCCCGCATACATCGAGAAGACGCTGAAGGCGCTGTCGCTGTGGGACAAGCGCGACAACAAGCTGATGACGCTGTCGGGCGGAATGAAGCGCCGCGTGATGATCGCGAAAGCGCTGTCGCACGAGCCGCGCATCCTGTTCCTCGACGAGCCGACGGCCGGCGTCGACGTCGAGCTGCGCCGCGACATGTGGAAGCTCGTCGACTCGCTGCGCGAAAGCGGCGTGACGATCCTGCTCACCACGCACTACATCGAGGAAGCCGAGGAAATGGCCGACCGGATCGGCATCATCCTCGGCGGCGAGCTCGTGCTCGTCGAGGAGAAGCGCGAGCTGATGCGCAAGCTCGGCAAGAAGCAGCTGACCGTGCAGCTCGAGCAGCCGCTGGCAGCCGTGCCGGCCGAACTCGCACCGTTCGGCCTCGAACGCGCGGACGACGGCACCGCGCTCGTCTACACGTACGACTCGCAGCGCGACGATGCGAGCATCGCGAAGCTGATCAACGCGCTCGGCGCGGCCGGCATCGGGTTTCGCGACCTGCATACGACGCAGAGCTCGCTCGAGGATATTTTCGTGAGCCTGATCGACAACCGCCGCAACGGCGCACAAGGGGCGTAACGCACATGGCCAACTGGAATCTCCACGGCATTCGCGCGATCTACCGCGCCGAAATGGCCCGCACGCGCCGTACGCTGATGCAGAGCATCATCGCGCCAGTGATCTCGACGTCGCTGTACTTCGTCGTGTTCGGCTCGGCGATCGGCTCGCGCATCAGCGACGTGAACGGGATCGGCTACGGGTCGTTCATCGTGCCGGGCCTCGTGATGCTGTCGCTGCTGTCGCAGAGCATCTCGAACGCGTCGTTCGGCATCTACTTCCCGCGCTTCACGGGCACGATCTACGAGATCTTGTCCGCGCCCGTGTCGTACTGGGAAATCGTGATCGCCTACGTGGGCGCGGCCGCGTCGAAGTCGCTGCTGCTCGGGCTGATCATCCTCGCCACCGCCGGCCTGTTCGTGCCGCTGCACATCCTGCATCCGTTCTGGATGGTGCTGTTCCTCGTGCTGACGTCGATCACGTTCAGCCTGTTCGGCTTCGTGATCGGCATCTGGGCCGACAGCTTCGAGAAGCTGCAGCTCGTGCCGCTGCTGATCATCACGCCGCTCACGTTCCTTGGCGGCAGCTTCTACTCGGTCGACATGCTGCCGCCCGCGTGGCGCATCATCACGCTGTTCAACCCGATCGTGTATCTGATCAGCGGCTTCCGCTGGTCGTTCTACGGGCTGGCCGACGTGCATGTATGGATCAGCCTCGCCGCGACCACGCTGTTCCTCGCGATCCTGCTCGCGATCGTCGCGTGGATGTTCCGCACCGGCTACAAGCTGAAGAACTGACGCGACGCGCGCAGTCGCGGCTGCATCGGCCCGGTTCGCGCAACCGGGCCGGCGCTGCTAGACTGGATCGGAAGACCGGCCGCTACCGCCCGACAGGCGCGGGCCGCACGGCCCCACTCCCTGCGTGAGGACCCCCGATGAGCGCTTCCCGGATCGATGCCGTCCGCGACGGCCTGTTTCGCGCCACGACGTTCGTCGATACGCTGAACCTGGGCTTCAGCCAGTTCTTTATCCGCTCGCCGCACGGCGACGTGCTGTGTGTCGAAACGGGCACCCGCTCCAATTTCACGCAACTGAGTGCGGCGCTCGACACCGTCGGCATCGCGCCGTCGATGGTGAGCAGCGTGATCGTTCCGCACTTCGAGGCCGACGAAATGGGCGCGCTGCCCGATTTCCTCGCGGCCAATCCGGCGCTCGTCGCGTACGGTCATCCGATGTGTACGTGGGGGCTCGCCGACGTGTTCGGCGTGCGCGCGATTCCGCTGAAGGACGGCGTGCCGACGACGTTGTCGGGCATCGACGTCGTGCCGGTCTTCACGAAGCACGTGCATCAATGGGACGCGCTCGTCGTGTATCTGCCGGCGTACAGGGCCTTGCTGTCGTCGGACATCCTGATGCGCTTCGGCAACGCGGAAACGGACGACCCGCTGCCCGCGATTCTCGATTCGATCACGCGCTCGGATTACCTGCCGTCGCTCGCGCACATGGCGAGCGCGCTGCGCCGCATCCAGGCGCTCGACCTCGACATCATCCTGCCGATGCACGGCCCGGCGATCACGCACGACATTCCGCGCGTGATCGCCGGGGTGATCGCCCACTGCGAGGCGGCCACCGCGTAGCGCAAGCGCGCCGCGCGCGGCCGGCCAGCGCCGCTCAGGCGCCCGTGACGACGAATTCGTCGGCCGCCTTGCTCTGGATCGAAGCCATCAACGCGAGTTCGCGCTTGCTGCGCGGCTCGCCGGACACGACGCCCGTCGCATGCTTGGCCTTCGCGCCGAGCGGAAAGAACACGAACGACGCGCCGGCCGGCGCATCCGGCTCCGCGCGCAAGCGTTTGTTCAGAATTTTCAGGTACTTCTTCTTCGACACTTCCTTCGCTGCCATGACGCCCTCCGCGCGAATGTGATGCCGGTCAGCATACCAGTTTTGGCCGGAGCCTCCGGCGCGCGCCTCGCCGACGCAGCGGCATGGCAATTTCGAGGCGACGCGTCCGGCGCGCGGGTAAGATCGTCACGCGCGGGCCGGCCGACCAGACGTCGCAGCCCGCGCCCGTCGCACACCATCACACGCCAATCGATCAGAACAATTCATAGACAATGACACTCGTCACTACCCAGCACATCCGCTGGCGCGACCCGATCACGGTGAAGTTCGGTTTCACCGGCATCGATCCCGAAGAGGCCGTCCTCCTCGTCAGGCATCGGCTCACCGCACAGTTCCCGACGCTCGACAAGCCGAGTCAATGCGTCTACGTCGTCCGGCTGAAGGGTGACGTCGCCATCGCGTACGGCGGTGAATTCTCGCCGGTCATCTATATTGGCGAAGGCAACGCAGCGACCCGCCTGTACGCACACGCCAAGTGGATTGCGGAATTGCTGGTGGCCGTCCCAAACGCGGAAATCGAAGTCCGGGTCGCGGACTGCGTCCGGCAAAAGGACACCAATCTCTGTCAGTACGTCGAAGCCGACCTGATCGACGCGTTCATCGACAAACACCGGTGCCTGCCATGGTTCAACCGCCAGCGCGAAAGGAAATACGCGGGTCAGCGGACCTACGACGCGGAAGTACAACACGCGTTCAACCTGAGAATCGGCAAGGTGGGTGGCAGCAAATACCTATGGGCCATCCGGCCAACCGACAACAACGAGCAATACAACCCGTATGCCACCGGCTGGTACGACGCATGACCGGCGACTGCCTTCGATCGTATCGGGCGCCGGACCCGGCACGCTGCACGCGATGCGGCATCGCCTGAGCGGCGCCTGACTCACGCACGAGGCACGCTGGTCGCACTTTTTTGATCGCGATGTCGATTTACCACCGGCTCGTCCGTCGTACCCATGACATCCCCTGCCGGCCGCCGCGGCGACCGGCAGGCCGCGTATCCCTATCATCCAAGGAGCAACCGCAATGCGCGTCATGGTGATCGTCAAGGCAACGGCCTTTTCCGAATCGGGGGCGATGCCCGATACCGAACTGCTGGCCGCGATGGGCCAGTACAACGAGGCACTCGTGAAGGCCGGCGTGATGCTCGCCGGAGAAGGGCTGCACCCGAGCTCGCGCGGCAAGCGCGTACATTTCTCCGGCACGGACCGGACCGTCATCGACGGCCCGTTCGCCGAAACCAAGGAACTGATCGCCGGCTACTGGCTGTGGCAGGTGAAATCGATGGAAGAAGCCATCGAATGGGTCAAGCGCTGCCCGAACCCGATGCCGATTGAGTCGGACATCGAAATCCGCCAGGTCTTCTCGCCGGAAGACTTCGGCGCGGAATTCACACCCGAGCTGCGGGAGCAGGAAGCGCGGCTGCGCGCGGAGATGGACGCGCGGAAGAACGCATAAGCGACCGGAAACGCGGCGGATGCGCGGTAATCGCCGCCACGACGGCTTGCGAATCGAGTCGGCGCCCGGGGCGGCGATCCAAGTGCCGCCCGCCCGCATCCGCCAAACCAACCGATTGACGCGCCGCCTTTTTGTAACGTATCGTTTTGAAACGTTATAAAACCGGACCATCCCCTCATGCATTCCCGTTTCGACCGCTTTCGTGCGACGCCCCTCGGCGCGCAGCTCGAAGCGCTGATCGCGCAGCCCGGGCGCTATGTCGAATTCGCGGCGCTGTCGCGCGTCGGCGTCGCCGCGATCGGTGCGATCCAGCACGAGGTCGCACGCAAATTCCCTGAAATCGAAGCCGATACGACCGCCCGGCAGTTCTGCGGCGCGATGGTCGCCGACGTGATGCGCCGCCACGGGCACGACGTCGTGCAGGCGCGCGGCCGGATCGGCGGCGCGCTGTTCAGCTACGGCGCGGTCTTCAGCGCGTATCCGCAGGTGCTGCCGTTCGCCGACGTCGTCGCCGCGCTGGCGGCGATGCCCGACCGGCTCGCCGCGTATGCCGCGCACATTCCCGCCGCGCTCGTCACGCGACGGCCGGCCGGCACCGGCTTCTCGCTCGTCGAACATGCATGCCACCTGCGCGACCTCGACGCCGTGTTCGCCGCGCGCATCGACGCCGTGCGCACGCACGAGCTGCCGGCGATCGCCTCCGTCGACGGCACCGCGCTCGCCGCGCAGCGCGACTATCTCGCGCAGCCGCGCGGCGATGCGC
>NZ_JAGIXF010000087.1:0-23001 GCF_021483755.1 Burkholderia sp. WTPI3
CCGGCGCGAGTACGGCTCGAGGTGCGCAGAGGCTGGGCGCTCAGGCGTCCGGATACCACGCGTCGCTGAATTCGCTGACCTGGACGTCGGTCAGCTCCGGACGTGCGGCCAGCCATGCGCGCACGTTCTCGCGGTCGGCGTCGGTCGTCGTGCCGCGCGGTGCGCCGGAGATCACGTACGCGCCGATCCCTTCGTCGGCGGACGCGACGGTCAGCAGGCCGTTCGCCTCGACGAAATCGATGAACGCGTCGATCAGCTGGCCGCGTTCGAGGTCGGACAGCTCGTTGCGGTATTGCGCGGTCGCGTTGAACGCGAGTTCCTGGAATTCGGCGATGTGGAGTTTCTTGCGCTGGCGGCGGTTGTGGCGTTGGCTCATGGTGTGTGACGAGTGAATGAGAGGTGGGAAAGGAGAGTGCGGCGGCGGCGGGCACTATTTCGACGTGCCGCGCGGTCCGGGCCGTGTGGCTGAACGCGCGAGCGTCGCGCCGTCGCGATATCGAGCTGTTGCGCGACTGCTCTGGAAACCATTGTCAAACATGGGGTCGATCTGGTTTTCGCGGTGTGGCCTGGCCCGGCGGCTGATTGCACGCATGACCGAATGATACAGGGATGGCGAATCTCTTCGGCTTTGCCAGTATCTGCGGCTATTCGAACGACGACGAGCGCCGTGCAGGATTCGAACGTTCCCGGGCATGTTTTCGCATGAGTATCGTCGTCCGGAACTCGTGCCGCTTACGCTCCGCATGCCGGGGGAAGCGATGCGCATCGGCCGATGGGCTACGGACGCGATCGAACCCGTTGCCCGGGACCAGGCCGCGCATCGGGAATAGCCGCTCGCCGATGCGTGCCGGTTGCGCGAAATTCCCGCCGTACGCGACGGCATTCGCGCAACTGCAGTCGAACGAAACGTTACATCAGCACGATGTCGTACTGTTCCTGACTCAGGTTCGACTCGACCTGCAGCGACACCGGCTTGCCGATGAAGTCGATCAGCATCGCGAGATGCTGCGATTCCTCGTCGAGGAACAGGTCGATCACCTGCTGCGCGGCGATCACGCGGAATTCGCGCGGGTTGAACTGACGCGACTCGCGCAGGATCTCGCGCAGAATGTCGTAGCACACCGTGCGCGAGGTCTTCACCTGGCCCTTGCCCTGGCACGTCGGGCACGGCTCGCACAGCACGTGCGCGAGCGACTCGCGCGTGCGCTTGCGCGTCATCTCGACGAGCCCGAGTTGCGAGAAGCCGTTGACCGTCACGCGCGTACGATCGCGCGACAGCGCCTTCTTCAGCTCGGACAGCACCGCGTCGCGATGCTCGGCGTTCTCCATGTCGATGAAGTCGATGATGATGATCCCGCCGAGGTTGCGCAGCCGCAACTGCCGCGCGATCGTATGCGCGGCTTCGAGGTTGGTCTTGAAGATCGTGTCGTCGAAGTTGCGCGCACCGACGTAGCCGCCGGTGTTCACGTCGATGGTGGTCATCGCTTCGGTCTGGTCGATCATCAGGTAGCCGCCCGACTTCAGGTCGACGCGGCGCGACAGCGCGCGCTGGATCTCCGTCTCGATGTTGTACAGGTCGAACAGCGGCCGCTCGCCGGTGTAGTGGTGCAGCTTCGGGCTCACTGCGGGCGTGAACTCGCCGGCGAATTCCGCGAGACGCTGGTACGTCTCGCGCGAGTCGACCTGGATGCGCGTCGTGTCGTCGTTCGCGAAGTCGCGCAGCACGCGTTGCGCGAGGTCGAGATCCTGGTACAGCAGGCTCGTTGCCGGCAGCCGCTGTGCCTGAGCCACGATCGTCGCCCAGGTCTTGCGCAGGTAGGTGACGTCGCCGGCCAGTTCTTCGGAGGTCGCGTCCTCGGCGATCGTGCGCACGATGTAGCCGCCTTTCTCGTCCGGCGGGATCACGGCGGTCAGGCGCGCACGCACGGCCTCGCGCTCGGCCTCGCTCTCGATCTTCTGCGAGATGCCGATGTGCGGCTCCTGCGGCAGGTAGACGAGCGTGCGGCCCGCGATGCTGACTTGCGTCGACAGCCGCGCGCCCTTCGTGCCGATCGGGTCCTTGATCACCTGGACCATCAGCGTCTGGCCTTCGAACACGGTCTTCTCGATCGGCTGGTGCGGTGCGCCCGACTGCGGCTCGCCCGCGAGGCGCGGATGCCAGATGTCGGCGACGTGCAGGAACGCCGCGCGCTCAAGGCCGATGTCGATGAACGCCGACTGCATGCCGGGCAGCACGCGCACGACCTTGCCGAGATAGATGTTGCCGACCCGTCCGCGCGACAGCGTGCGCTCGACGTGAAGCTCCTGCACCGCGCCTTGCTGCACGAGTGCGACGCGCGTTTCCTGCGGCGTGAGGTTGATCAGGATTTCTTCGTTCATGGTGGGATTCAGAAGGCGACGCGCGCAGCGCGCAGCAGCGCGGCAGTCTCAAAAAGGGGCAGACCCATGATACCCGAATGGGAACCATCGATTCGCTCGATGAATTCGGCCGCGCGCCCCTGGATCGCGTACGCGCCCGCCTTGCCGAACGGCTCGCGGGTTTCGACGTAACGCTCGAATGCGTCGCGCGGCGCGGCGGCGAAGCGCACCGACGAGCGCGACAGCGCGGGCGGCAGCAATTCGCCGTCGGCGCCGATCACGGCGACGGCGGTCAGCACTTCGTGTTCGCGACCGGCGAGCCGGGTCAGCATCGCGAGCGCGTCGTCGGCGTCGGCCGGCTTGCCGAGGATCGCGCCGTCGATCGTCACGGTGGTGTCCGCCACCAGCACGGGCGCGGCGGGCTTGCCGCTCGCGACGAGACGCGCACGCGCGGCTTGCGCCTTCGCGACGGTCACGCGCTGCACGTACGCATCGGCGGCTTCGCCGGGCAGTTCGGCTTCGAGCGCTTCGGCGTCTTCGTCGGGGCGCGGCAGCAGCAGTTCGAAGCGCACGCCGATCTGCAGCAGCAGCTCCTGGCGGCGCGGGCTTTGCGAAGCGAGGTAAAGGGTCGGAAAAAGTCGGGAGGGCGTGCTGGACGGCATGGTGTCGTTATCTCGTTGAGCGCGCGCGGCGCGCGTCACGAGGACGACGCGTCATGCGCGGTGGTAAGGATGATTCTGCGTGATGCTCCACGCCCGGTAAAGCTGTTCGGCGAGCAGCACGCGCACCATTCCGTGGGGCAGCGTCATGCTCGAGATGCGCAGCAGCAGGTCGGCGCGCGCCTTGAGTTCCGGATCGAGGCCGTCGGCGCCGCCGATCACGAACGCGACGTCGCGGCCGTCCTGCTGCCAGCCGGGCAGCGCCTGTGCGAGCTGCATCGTGGTCCAGTCGCGGCCGCGCTCGTCGAGCGCGACGATGCGCGCGCCCTTCGGCAGCGCGGCCTCGATCTTCTGCCGCTCGGCGGCCATCACGCTTTCCGCGCTACGGCCGCCCGAACGCAATTCGGGCTTGATCTCGCGCAGCTCGATGCGCAGCTCGGGCGGCATCCGCTTCGTGTATTCGTCGAAGCCGGAGGCGATCCAGCCGGGCATCTTGTGGCCGACCGCGAGGATGAAAAGTTTCATCGGGACGTCGCGACGCGTCAGCGGCGGCGGGCCGCCGTCTTGCGAGCCGGGCGTGCGGGCGCTTCTTCCTCGTCGTCCTCTTCTTCGCTGGCCGTCGCGAAGCCGTTCGGGCCCTTGCCGCCGCCGAGTTTCATCCGCACCGGCTTGTCGCCCCAGATTTCCTCGAGGTTGTAATACTGGCGCAGGGCCGGCTGCAGGATGTGCACGACCGCGTCGCCGCAGTCGACCAGCACCCATTCGCCGGTGTCTTCGCCCTCGGAGCTGACGATGTCGCCGCCGGCTTCCTTGACCTTGTCGCGCACGCTCGATGCGAGCGCCTTGGTTTGGCGGTTCGACGTGCCCGACGCGACGATCACGCGGTCGAACAGTTCGGTCAGGTGGCTGGTGTTGAACACCTTGATGTCTTGCGCCTTGATGTCTTCGAGAGCGTCGACGATCACGCGCTGCAGTTTGCGGATATCCATGGAATCAGGAATGGTAGAGACGATGTTGAAGAATATAGGCCCAGACGGCGGCCGGCACATGCTCGGCCGACGCATCGGGCATTTGCGCATGACGCGCGATGCATTCGCGCAGGTGCGCACGGATGTCGGTTGCGGCGATATCGAACGCCAGCGTCCTGTCGATCAGCAGATGGCCGCTCGGCGTGGCTTGCAGCACGTCGGCACCGGCCTGCCGCCGCGCGATTTCCTGCGTGACGTCGGGCGGCGCCGCGTCGAGCTCGAAGCCCGGGCGCGTCGACGCGCAGATGTGCGCGTAGTCGAACAGCTTGCGCCAGTCGCGCCACGTGTCGAGGCGTACCAGCTGGTCCGCGCCGATCAGCAGCGACAGCGATGCGTCGGGGCCGATGCGCTCGCGCCAGCGCGCGAGCGTCTCGACCGTATAGGTCGGGCCCTCGTGCTCGATCTCGTCGGTCGCGACGGTGACCGTCACGCCCGGCAGGGCCAGAGCGCCGGCGGCGGCGCGCGTCATCGCGAGCCGATGCTCGGCAGCCGACACGTCGCGCTTCTGGTACGGCTGCCCGGCGGGCAGCAGCGCGAGTTCGGTCAGGCCGAGCACGTCGGCGAAACGGCGCGCGAGTGCGAGGTGGCCGTCGTGGATCGGGTCGAACGTGCCGCCCAGCAGGCCGATACGACGTAACAGCGGGCGCGGCAGCGGGGCGGGGCGGGCGGTGGTGTCCAGAAAAACGTGTCCTGTTCTTGAGACGGCGGTGCGCGGCGGGCTCAGACCCAGTCGCGCGGCACGAGGAAGTCGGTCAGGCGCGCTTCCGGCGAGCCCGGCTCGGGCTGCCAGTTGTAGCGCCAGTTTGCGACCGGCGGCATCGACATCAGGATCGACTCGGTCCGGCCGCCGCTTTGCAGGCCGAACAGCGTGCCGCGGTCGAATACCAGGTTGAATTCGACGTAGCGGCCGCGCCGGTAAGTCTGGAAGTCGCGTTCGCGCTCGCCGTACGGCAGCGCGACACGGCGCTCGACGATCGGCAGGTACGCGTTCAGGAACGCGTCGCCGACGCTTTGCATCATCTCAAACGAGCGTTCGAAACCGGGCTCGGAGAAATCGTCGAAGAAGATCCCGCCGATGCCGCGCGTCTCGTTGCGGTGCTTCAGGAAGAAATACTCGTCGCACCACGTCTTGAAACGCGGGTAGAGCTCGGCGCCGAACGGATCGAGCGCGTCCTTGCAGGTCTGGTGGAAATGCCGCGCGTCGTCCTCGAACGGATAAACCGGTGTCAGATCCATTCCTCCGCCGAACCAGAAGATCGGCGCTTCGCCCGGCTTCGTCGCGATCAGCATCCGCACGTTCATGTGCACGGTCGGGCAGTACGGATTGCGCGGGTGCAGCACGAGCGACACGCCGAGCGCCTCGAAGCCGCGGCCCGCGAGCTGCGGGCGTGCCGCGCTCGCCGACGGCGGCAGCGCATCGCCCGCGACGTCGGAAAAGCCGATCCCCGCCCGCTCGAACACGCGTCCGCCTTCGAGAATCCGTGTGCAGCCGCCGCCGCGCAGGCGCTCTTCGGGCCCGCGCTGCCACGCATCGGTCGCCAGCGGCGTGCCGTCGAGCGCGCCGAGCGCGTCGGCGATGCGTGTCTGCAGGTCCTGGAGGTACGTGCGCACGCGTGCCACGTCGTAGGTCGAATCGGTCATGTCTGGACTGGGTGCCCCCGCGCGAAGCGGGGGCCGTAAAAAAGGCATCCGCCGGGCATTCTATCGAACCCGGCAGAGCAGGCCGCCGCCTGCGCAGGCAGGGCGGCGGTCAGGGCAGCGACCGGGGCCTCAGGCGCTCTTGCGGTTCAGTGCGCGGAAGCCGATGTCGCGGCGGTACTGCATGCCTTCGAAGTTGATCTGGTTGATCGTGTCGTACGCATGCTGCTGCGCTTCGCGCACCGAATCGGCGAGGCCGACCACGCACAGCACACGGCCGCCCGAGGTGACCAGCTTGTCGCCGTCGGCGAGCGTCGTGCCCGCATGGAACGTCACCGCCTGCTCGGTCTCGGCCGGGATCCCGTTGATGCGGTCGCCCTTGCGCGGCGCGTCCGGATAGCCGTGCGCGGCCAGCACGACGCCGAGCGCGGTGCGGCGGTCCCAGTCGAGCTCGACCGTGTCGAGCGTGCCCGCGATCGCCTGTTCGACGACCTTCGAGAAATCGCTCTTCAGGCGCGCCATGATCGGTTGCGTCTCGGGGTCGCCCATCCGGCAGTTGAACTCCAGCGTGCGCGGATTGCCTTCCTTGTCGATCATCAGGCCGGCGTACAGGAAGCCGGTGAAGCGGATGCCATCCTTCTCCATCCCGCGTACCGTCGGCATGATGATTTCGCGCATCACGCGTGCGTGCATCTGCGGCGTGACGATCGGCGCGGGCGAGTAGGCGCCCATGCCGCCCGTGTTCGGGCCGCGGTCCTCGTCGAGCAGGCGCTTGTGGTCCTGGCTCGAAGCCAGCGCCAGCGCGTGCTTGCCGTCGACCATCACGATGAAGCTCGCTTCCTCGCCGTCGAGGAATTCCTCGATCACGACACGCGCGCCGGCGTCGCCGAGCTTGTTGCCCGACAGCATCATGTCGACCGCGGCATGCGCCTCTTCCAGCGTCATCGCGACGACGACGCCCTTGCCGGCCGCGAGGCCGTCGGCTTTCACGACGATCGGCGCGCCCTTCGCGTCGATGTACGCGTGTGCCGCGGCCGCATCGGAGAAGGTTTCGTAGTCGGCGGTCGGAATGCCGTGGCGCTTCATGAACGCCTTCGCGAAATCCTTCGAGCTTTCAAGCTGCGCGGCTTCGCGGGTCGGGCCGAACACCTTCAGGCCGCGCGCGCGGAACAGGTTGACGATGCCGGCCGCGAGCGGCGCTTCCGGCCCGACGAGCGTGAATGCGACGCCTTCGCTTTCCGCGAAATCGGCGAGCGCGTCGAGCGACGTGATGTCGACGTTCTTCAGACGCTCGTCCTGCGCCGTGCCGCCATTGCCCGGCGCGACGTAGACCATCTGGACGCGCGGCGACTGCGCGAGCTTCCACGCCAGCGCATGTTCGCGGCCGCCGGAACCGACGACGAGTAGTTTCATGGGATTCCCCGCAGACTAGAAAACAGGGCGGCCGGCACGCTCAGGCGCGCCGGCCGCGAATTCGGTCGGGCCGCCGTCGCAACGCTGCGCACGGCGGCCCGCATGTCATTCCTCGACGATGACGGCGTTCGTATACACCTCCTGCACGTCGTCGAGGTTCTCGAGCGCGTCCAGGAGCTTCTGCATCTTCGCCGCATCGTCGCCGGTGAATTCGACTTCGTTCTGCGGCTTCATCGTCACTTCGGCGAGTTCGGCCTTGAAGCCCGCGGCTTCGAGCGCGTCCTTCACTGCCGAGAAGGCCTGCCAGTCGCACAGCACTTCGATCGAGCCGTCGTCGTTCGTGCTGACGTCGTCCGCGCCGGCTTCGAGCGCGGCTTCCATCAGCGCGTCTTCCGACGTGCCGGGCGCGAACAGGAACTGGCCGACGTGATCGAACATGAACGCGACCGAACCGTCGGTGCCCATGTTGCCGCCGAACTTCGAGAACGCGTGACGGACTTCGGCGACCGTGCGCGTGCGGTTGTCGGTCAGCGTGTCGACGATGATCGCCGCGCCGCTGATGCCGTAGCCTTCGTAACGGATTTCTTCGTAGTTCGCGCCGTCCGCGCCGCCGACGCCGCGATCGATTGCGCGCTTGACGTTGTCCTTCGGCATGTTGGCGTCGGCTGCCTTGTCGACTGCCAGGCGCAGGCGCGGGTTCGAGCTCGCGTCGCCGCCGCCGAGGCGGGCCGCGACCTGGATTTCCTTGATCAGACGGGTCCAGATCTTGCCGCGCTTCGCGTCAGCCGCTGCCTTCTTGTGCTTGATGTTGGCCCATTTCGAATGACCAGCCATACCTTTCTCCGTGCCCGGGCGCGCTGCGCGGGCGATTGTGCCAATGTGTCGTTGAATCGGCGGCCGGGTTGGCGGGCGTGATGCCGCGGGGCCGCGCGTGTCGAGTGGAACAGGATTTTATCACGCGGCGACCGTCGCTTCGGGGCCGCCGCGCATGGCCGAACGGCCGGGCGGCCGTCGCGGCTTGCCGGGCCCGTACGGCCCGGCCGTGCCGGTGCGTCAGTTCTTGGTGCCGAACAGGCGGTCGCCCGCGTCGCCCAGGCCCGGCACGATGTACGCGTGCTCGTTCAGGTGCGAGTCGAGCGACGCGACGAACAGCTTCACGTCCGGGTGCGCGTCCTGGAACACCTGCACGCCTTCGGGCGCGGCGACCAGCGCGACGAACATGATGTTCGCGGCCGGCACGTTGCGGCGCTTGAGCACGTCGACCGCGTGCACGGCCGAATAGCCGGTCGCGACCATCGGATCGCACAGGATGAAGATGCGATCCTCGAGATCGGGCAGGCGCACCAGGTATTCGACCGGGCGGTGGTCGTCGGCGCGGTATACGCCGATGTGGCCGACGCGTGCGGACGGCACCAGGTCGAGCAGGCCGTCCGACATCCCGATGCCGGCGCGCAGCACGGGCACGATCGCGAGCTTCTTGCCCGCGATCACCGGCGCGTCGACCGCCACTAGCGGGGTTTCGACCCGTTTGGTCGTGATCGGCAGGTTGCGGGTGATCTCGTAGCCCATCAGCAGCGTGATCTCGCGCAGCAACTCGCGGAACGTGCGCGTCGACGTGTCCTTGTCGCGCATGTGCGTGAGCTTGTGCTGGATCAGCGGGTGATCGGTGATGAAGAGATTCGGGAAACGGCTGTCCTGTTTCATGACGGGGTGCCTTGGCGGCAAAAGGGGATCGGGGAGCGGCGACGGGCGCGGGGCCGCCTGCCGCTTATGGCCGCAATTTTACCAAGGCGCGCCGCGCGATCCGGATATTATCGACGTCTCACGACAATCCGCGCGCCGCGCATGCCCGTTGCCGCCCGTCCGGCGGCACGGTCGGGCCGCGCCGGCGCGCGTCGCCATAAAGGAATCGACGATGGATCTCGGCATCGAAGGAAAGACCGCGCTCGTGTGCGCGGCGAGTAAGGGACTCGGGCGCGGCTGTGCGGAGGCGCTGGCCGCCGAGGGCGTGAATATCGTGATCGTCGCGCGCACGCGCGATACGCTCGAGGAAACCGCCGAGGAGATCCGCGCCGAGTCGAACGTGTCGGTTGCCGCGGTCGCATGCGACATCACGACGCCGGAAGGGCGGGCGGCCGCGCTCGCCGCGTGCCCGCAGCCCGACATTCTCGTGACGAATGCCGGCGGCCCGCCGCCCGGCGACTTCCGCGATTTCTCGCACGACGACTGGATCCGCGCGCTCGAGGCGAACATGCTCACGCCGATCGAGCTGATCCGCGCGACCGTCGACGGGATGACCGCGCGCGGCTTCGGGCGGATCGTCAACATCACGAGTTCGGCCGTGAAGGCGCCGATCGACGTGCTCGCGCTGTCGAACGGCGCGCGCTCGGGGCTGACCGGCTTCGTCGCCGGGCTGTCGCGCAAGGTGGCCGGGCAGGGCGTGACGATCAACAACCTGCTGCCGGGGCTGTTCGACACCGACCGGATCGCGACGACGCTCGCGTCGTCGGCGAAAGCACAGGGCGTGACGGTGGATGAAATGCGCGCGCGGCGCGCGAAGGAGATCCCGGTCGGGCGCCTCGGCACGCGCGCCGAATTCGGCGCGGCGTGCGCGTTCCTCTGCAGCGTGCATGCCGGCTACATCACCGGGCAGAACTGGCTGCTCGACGGCGGCGCGTATCCGGGCACGTTCTGACGCGCGCGCCCGCCATTTACCCCACGACATCAATCGAAACACGAAGGAACCGGAGATGAGCAAACCCCGCATCGCATTGATTGCGCACGACGCGAAGAAGGACGAGATCGTCGCACTCGCAGGCCAGTATCGCTCGACGCTCGCGCAATGCCGGCTGGTCGCGACGGGCACGACCGGCGGGCGCATCGCCGCCGCGCACGGGCTTGAGGTCGAGCGTAAGCTGTCGGGGCCGCTCGGCGGCGACTTGCAGATCGGTGCGGAACTGGCCGACGGCCGCGTCGACATCGTCGTGTTCCTGCGCGACCCGATGACGGCGCAGCCGCACGATCCGGACATCACCGCACTGGTGCGCGCATGCGACGTGCACGACGTGCCGGTGGCAACCAACGTGGCGACCGCGCGGATGCTGCTCGACGATCTGGCGCGGAACATGCAGGACGTCTGCTAGGCGCGGTGTTCTGGAGCGCTTCGCTTTAACGGCCGTATTCTGTCGGAAAGGATTCCGTATCCGATCGGCGGATTGCGCCGGGTGCGCGGCGAGAAATGACGGATCGGCTGGTTCGGCCATCGCGGAGAGCGCGGCATGACGTAAAACGGGACAAAGTGTGCCGAACATCATTGACGCCAGCCGGCTGGGGAACGAACGGCAGCGATCGGTCTCATACCACGCCGTCCCTCGCACGCTGGGTTCATGCAATCCGTTTTCAGTGAAAACCCTACCGATGTAAAGGGATTGCATCGACGCACTGCACGACCGCGCACGACGCGCGAGAATCGTCCGCTGCGGCCTGCGTTCACACGCATCGCCGCAGCGGTAATGTCGATGCATTCGCCGAACCGGATTTCCAGATTCCAGACAGAAGAGGAGCAAACGATGCCGAAAGCAATTCGATACGACCAGCCGGGCGGCCCGGACGTGATGAAGTGGGTCGATGTCGAGGTCGGCGCGCCGAAGGCGGGCGAAGTCCGCATCCGGCAACACGCGGTCGGGCTCAACTACATCGACGTGTATTTCCGCACGGGCCTGTATCCGCAGCCGCTGCCGGGCGGCCTCGGGATGGAGGCGGCGGGCGAGGTGACGGCAGTCGGCGACGGCGTGACCGCGTTCAAGACCGGCGACCGCGTCGCCTATGTCGGCCAGCCGCCCGGCGCATACGCGCAGGAGCGCGTGATGCCGGCCGAGCGCGTCGTGAAGCTGCCGGACGGCATCGGCTACGACGACGCGGCGTCGGTGATGCTGCAAGGCCTCACCGCGCATTACCTCCTGCGCCGCACGTACCCGGTGAAGGTCGGCGACACGATCCTGATCCACGCGGCGGCCGGCGGTGTCGGGCTGCTCGTGTGCCAGTGGGCGAAGGCGCTCGGCGCGACCGTGATCGGTACCGTCGGCTCCGACGAAAAGGCCGAACTCGCGAAGACGCACGGCTGCGACCACCCGATCGTCTACACGCGCGAGAACTTCACGCAGTGCGTGAAGGAAATCACGAACGGTGCGGGCGTGCCGGTCGTCTATGATTCGATCGGCAAGGACACCTACGTCGGTTCGCTCGACAGCCTCGCGCCGCTCGGCTACTTCGTCAGCTTCGGCAACGCGTCGGGTCCGCTGCCGCCGATCGACTCGAAGGAATTCTCGTCGCGCGGCTCGCTGTTCTTCACGCGTCCGACGCTGTTCTCGTACATCGCGAAGCGCGCCGATCTCGAAGCCGCGGCCGCCGAGCTGTTCGACGTGATCCTGTCGGGCAAGGTGAAGACGAGCATCAACCAGCGCTATCCGCTCGCGGAAGTCGGCCGCGCGCATACCGATCTCGAAGCGCGCAAGACCACCGGCTCGACGATCCTCGTTCCCTGACGCATCCCGTTCGTGCCGGCGCCACGCCGGCACGTCCCGTTGCGGGGGGCGCCGGCGTGCCGCCCGTCTTGTCTCCCGACCCGCCCGAAGTCCCGCCGCACGTTCGGCGCGTCGTTTTCCGCCGCACGCGGTTACGCGTTTTTTACACCCGCCCCGACAGCTTTGACCCGCCCTTTACACTCGTTCCCATAAGGTTCTAGTTGTCTGATTTCGACGACGGAGAACACAAAAATGGATGGGGTTTTCATCGGCGCACTGGTGCTCTTCACCGCGCTGATCCTCGGTTTGCTTGCCGGTTGCGAGAAGCTTGCGCAATACGGCCGCGGGGGACGCGCATGACCTGGATGCTTTGGCTGGCGGGCGCCTCGACGGCCCTGCTGTTCGCGTATCTCGTCTTTGCGCTGTTGCGCGCGGAGGACATCGAATGAACGCGAACAATCTGTTGCAGACGCTGCTGTTCATCGTCGTGCTGCTTGCGGCCGCCGTGCCGTGCGCGCGCTACCTGACGAACGTGATGGACGGCAGCTCGCGCGTGGTGCGCGTGTTCGGGCCGCTCGAGCGCGCGCTGTACCGCATCGCCGGCGTCGATGCCGGCACCGAAATGAACTGGAAGCAGTACGCGATCGCGACGATCGCATTCAACGCGCTCGGCGCGCTGTTCCTGTACGGCCTGCTGCGCCTGCAGGGCTTGCTGCCGGGGAATCCGCAGCAATTCGGTGCGATGACGGCCGACGGCGCGTTCAACACGGCGGTGAGCTTCGTCACCAACACGAACTGGCAGGACTACACGCCCGAACAGACGGTCAGCTATCTGACGCAGATGCTCGGCCTGACCGTGCAGAACTTCCTGTCGGCGGCCACCGGCGTCGTCGTCGTGATCGCGCTGATTCGTGGCTTCGCGCGCCACACCGCGCAGACGATCGGCAACTTCTGGGTCGACCTCACACGCGTGACAATGTACGTGCTCGTGCCGATGGCGGTGGTGATCGCCGCGCTGCTGATGAGCCAGGGCGTGATCCAGAACATGAAGGCGTACCAGGACGTGCCGGTGCTGCAGTCGAGCACCTACGCGGCGCCGAAGCTCGACGCGCAGGGCAACCCGGTAAAGGACGACAAGGGCAACCCGGTGACGGTGCCGACTCCGCTCACGAAGCAGACGCTCGCGATGGGGCCGGTGGCATCCCAGGAAGCGATCAAGATGCTCGGCACCAACGGCGGCGGCTTTTTCAACGCGAACTCCGCGCATCCGTACGAGAACCCGACGCCGTTCTCGAACTTCATCCAGATCTTCGCGATCCTGATCATCCCGGCCTCGCTGTGCCTGGTGTTCGGCCGAATGATCGGCGACCGCCGGCAGGGCGTCGCGGTGCTCGCGGCGATGACGGTCGCGTTCGCGGTCGCGATCGGCGTCGAGGTGAGCGCCGAGCAGGCCGGCAACCCGACGTTCGCCGCGCTGCACGTCGACCAGTCGGCGAGCGCGCTGCAGCCGGGCGGCAACATGGAAGGCAAGGAAACGCGCTTCGGGATCGCGCAGACCGGCATCTTCACGGTCGCGACCACGGCCGCGTCGTGCGGCGCGGTCGACACGATGCACGATTCGCTGACCCCGCTCGGCGGCCTCGTGCCGATGCTGCTGATGCAGCTTGGCGAGGTGATCTTCGGCGGCGTCGGCTCCGGCCTTTACGGGATGCTCGTGTTCGCACTGCTCGCGGTGTTCGTCGCGGGCCTGATGATCGGCCGCACGCCCGAATACGTCGGCAAGAAGATCGAGTCGTACGAGATGAAGATGGTGTCCATCGTCGTCCTGCTCACGCCGTTGCTCGTGCTGGTCGGCACGTCGATCGCGGTGCTCGCCGATGCGGGCCGTGCCGGCATCGCGAACCCGGGCCCGCACGGCTTCTCGGAAATCCTGTACGCGTTCAGCTCGGCCGCGAACAACAACGGCAGCGCGTTCGCGGGCCTGACGGTCGGCACGCCGTTCTACAACTCGATGACCGCGATCGCGATGTGGTTCGGTCGTTTCGGCACGATCGTGCCGGTGCTGGCGATCGCCGGCTCGCTCGCCGCGAAAAAGCGCATCGCCGCGACGAGCGGCACGCTGCCGACGCACGGTCCGCTGTTCGTCGTGCTGCTGCTCGGCACCGTGATGCTGGTGGGCGCGCTGACCTACGTGCCGGCGCTGGCGCTCGGCCCCGGCGTCGAGCATCTGATGATGTGGCTGGGCGCGTGAACGCGCGCCCGCATGGCGACACCTTGAAAAAGACTGAAGAGATTGAAGAGATCGCAATGACTCAACATTCCGCAACACGGTCCATGTTCGATCCGGCGCTGCTGCGTCCGGCGATCGTGGATTCGTTCAAGAAACTCACGCCGCGCACGCAGTTCCGCAACCCCGTGATGTTCTGCGTGTACGTGGGCAGCATCCTCACCACGATCCTGTGGATTGCGGCACTCGTTGGCCAGGCCGAGGCGCCCGCGGGTTTCATCCTCGCCATCGCGCTGTGGCTGTGGTTCACGGTGCTGTTCGCGAACTTCGCCGAAGCGCTCGCGGAAGGACGCTCGAAGGCGCAGGCCGCATCGCTGCGCAGCGCGAAGAAGGACGTGATGGCGAAGAAGCTCAACGAGCCGCATCCGAAGTCGCCGATCCGCATCATGACCGCGTCCGACCTGCGCAAGGGGGATGTCGTGCTGGTCGAGGCCGGCGACGTGATCCCGGCCGACGGCGAAGTCGTCGACGGTGTCGCATCGGTCGACGAGTCGGCAATCACGGGCGAATCCGCGCCGGTGATCCGCGAATCGGGCGGCGACTTCTCGTCGGTGACGGGCGGCACGCGCGTGCTGTCCGACTGGATCGTCGTGAAAGTCACCGCCAACCCCGGCGAGGCGTTCCTCGACCGGATGATCGCGATGGTCGAAGGCGCGAAGCGCAAGAAGACGCCGAACGAAATCGCGCTGACGATCCTGCTGGTCGCGCTGACGATCGTGATGCTGCTCGCGACCGCCACGCTGCTGCCGTTCTCGATGTTCTCGGTCGAGGCGATGAAGGCCGGCCACGTGGTGACGATCACGGCGCTCGTCGCGCTGCTCGTATGCCTGATCCCGACGACGATCGGCGGTCTGCTGTCGGCGATCGGCGTGGCGGGGATGAGCCGGATGATGCAGGCGAACGTGATCGCGACGTCGGGCCGCGCGGTGGAAGCGGCGGGCGACGTCGACGTGCTGCTGCTCGACAAGACCGGCACGATCACGCTCGGCAACCGCCAGGCGTCGGCGTTCGTGCCCGCGCCGGGCGTGACCGAGGAAGCGCTGGCCGATGCCGCGCAACTGTCGTCGCTCGCCGACGAAACACCGGAAGGCCGCAGCATCGTGGTGCTGGCCAAGGAACGTTTCAATATTCGCCAGCGCGACATGGCGCAACTGCACGCGACGTTCCTCGGCTTTTCCGCGCAGACGCGGATGAGCGGCGTCGATCTGTCCCCCAAGGGGACTTCCTCCGGGGCGCCGGAGCGCGAGATCCGCAAGGGCGCGGCCGATGCGATCCGCCGCTATGTCGAGACGCACGGCAGCCGCTTCCCGGAAGAGGTGCGTCGCGCGGTCGACGAGGTCGCGCGGCGCGGCAGCACGCCGCTCGTCGTGGCCGACCTGCATGACGGCGCGGCACGCGTGCTCGGCGTGATCGAGCTGAAGGACATCGTGAAGGGCGGCATCAAAGAGCGCTTCGCGGAGCTGCGCAAGATGGGCATCAAGACCGTGATGGTGACGGGCGACAACCGGCTGACGGCCGCGGCGATCGCGGCGGAAGCGGGCGTCGACGATTTCCTCGCGGAAGCGACGCCGGAAACCAAGCTCGCGACGATCCGCGAGCACCAGGCGGCCGGCCGGCTCGTCGCGATGACGGGCGACGGCACCAACGACGCGCCGGCGCTCGCGCAGGCCGACGTGGCGGTCGCGATGAATACCGGCACGCAGGCGGCGAAGGAAGCCGGCAACATGGTCGACCTCGACTCGAATCCGACCAAGCTGATCGAGATCGTCGAGATCGGCAAGCAGATGCTGATGACGCGCGGCTCGCTGACGACCTTCTCGATCGCGAACGACATCGCGAAGTACTTCGCGATCATCCCGGCCGCGTTCGTGACGACATACCCGCAGTTGCGCGTGCTCGACATCATGCACCTCACGTCGCCGGCGTCGGCGATCCTGTCGGCGGTGATCTTCAACGCGCTGATCATCGTCGCACTGATCCCGCTCGCGCTGAAGGGCGTCACGTACCGGCCGCTCGGCGCCGCTTCGCTGTTGCGCCGCAACCTGCTGGTGTACGGCCTGGGTGGCGTGCTGTTGCCGTTCCCGTTCATCAAGCTGATCGACATGACGCTCGCGGCGCTCGGCTGGGCCTGATGCGCCGCATTTGAAGGAAGACCCATCATGAAAACGTTGATTCGCCCGCTCGTCGTGATCTTTGTCGTGCTGACCGCCGTGACGGGGCTCGCTTACCCCGCCGTGATGACCGTGTTCGGCCAGGCCGTGTTTCCGTCGCAGGCCAACGGCAGCCTGATCGAGAAGGACGGCAAGGTGGTCGGCTCCGCGCTGATCGGCCAGTCGTTCGATGCGCCGAAGTATTTCTGGGGCCGGCTGTCGGCCACGTCGCCGATGCCGTACAACGCGGCCGGCTCGGGCGGCTCGAACCTCGGCCCGCTGAACCCGTCGCTCGCCGACCAGGTGAAGGGGCGCATCGCCGCGCTGCGCGACGCGGGCACCGACCTGTCGAAGCCGGTGCCGGTCGATCTCGTGACGGCGTCCGCCAGCGGTCTCGATCCGGAGATCACGCCGGCCGCCGCCGCGTATCAGGTCGAGCGCGTCGCGAAGGCGCGCAACCTGACGCCGGACGCGGTCGCGCAGCTCGTCGCCGCGAACACGACGGGCCGCCAGTTCGGCATGCTCGGCGAGCCGCGCGTGAACGTGCTGAAGCTGAATCTCGCACTCGACGCGGCGCCGGCCGCGCACTGAATGCAGGGGCAGCCCGGCGCGGCTTGCTGCGCGCCGGGTCCGATTCGTGACCGACGGCGCATGCGCCGTCTTTGCCTTTGCGGCGATTTGGAACAACAATGCCAGTACTCGCGCGTAACCCGGCGCTCCGCCCTCCCGACGCATGAACCGCCCCGATCCAGACCAACTCCTCGACAAGCTGCAGCGAGACGAAGAAAAGCAGCGGCGCGGCCAGCTCAAGATCTTCTTCGGTGCGTCCGCAGGCGTCGGCAAGACCTACGCGATGCTGCAGGCCGCGCGCCAGCGCCTGCAGGACGGCGTCGACGTCGTCGTCGGTATCGTCGAAACCCACGGCCGCAGCGAAACCGCCGCGCTGCTCGACGGGCTGGACGTGCTGCCGCTCGCGCGCATCGACTATCGCGGCCGCACGCTCGCCGAGTTCGATCTCGATGGCGCGCTCGCGCGTGCGCCGCAATTGATCCTCGTCGACGAACTCGCGCATTCGAACGTGCAGGGCGCGCGGCACCTGAAGCGCTGGCAGGACGTTTACGAACTGCTCGACGCGGGCATCGACGTGTATACGACCGTCAACGTCCAGCATCTCGAAAGCCTGAACGACGTGGTCGGCGCGATCACCGGCATTCGCGTGTGGGAGACCGTGCCCGACCGCGTGTTCGACGCGGCCGACGAGGTTACGCTGGTCGACCTGCCGGCCGAGGAACTGCTCGAGCGGATGCGCGACGGCAAGGTCTATCTCGCGCAGCAGGCCGAACGCGCGGTGCGCAACTTTTTCCGCAAGGGCAACCTAATCGCACTGCGCGAACTGGCGTTGCGGCGCACGGCCGATCGTGTCGACGCGCAGATGCGCGAGTACCGCGCGGATCGCTCGATCCAGCGCATCTGGCAGGCGCGCGAGCGGCTGCTGGTGTGCGTCGGGCCAGGGCCCGAGGCGCCGACGCTCGTGCGCGCGGCCGCACGGCTCGCCGCGAGCGTGAAGGCTGACTGGATCGCCGTGTATGTCGAGACGCCGCGGCTGCAGCGGCTGCCCGACGCGCAGCGGCAACGCACGCTCGACGCGCTGAAGCTCGCGGCCGAGCTCGGTGCGGAGACTGCCACGCTTGCCGGCGACGATGCGGTCGCCGCGCTGATCGGCTATGCGAAGGTGCGCAACGTGTCGAAGGTCGTCGCGGGCGGCTCGCCGAAGGTCGGGCTCGCGCGCCGTTTCGCGCGGCCGTTCGGCGAGAAGCTGGCCGAACGCGCGGGCGACGTCGACCTGATGCTGATCCGCGCGTCGGCGGGCGACGACGCGCGCTCAGCGCCGATCGACCCGCGCGTGCGCGACTGGCGCAATGCGTTCGCGCAGTTCGGCACGCACCGTTCGCCGCCCCGGCACTACGCGTACGCGGCCGCGATCTGCGCGGCGATCACGGTCATAGCGAGTGTCGTGGCGGAGCGGCTCGACCTCACGAACCTCGTGATGCTGTACCTGCTCGGCGTCGTGTTCTCGGCCGTGCGGCTCGGGCGCGGCCCGGGCGTGCTGCAATCGTTCCTGTCGGTCGCCGCGTTCGACTTCTTCTTCGTGCCGCCGCGCATGTCGTTCTCGGTCAGCGATACGCAATACCTGCTGACCTTCTTCGGAATGCTGCTGACGTCGCTCGTGATCAGCCACCTGACGTCGACGCTCACGCGCCAGGCGAGCATCGCGCAGCGCCGCGAACGCCGCACCGGCGCGATCTATGCGATGGCGCGCGAACTGGGCGCCGCGCTGACGATCGAGCAGATCGTCGAGATCGGCAGCCGCCACGTCGGCGAGGTGTTTCGCGCGCGCGTCGCGTTCCTGCTGCCCGACAGCGCGGACCAGGTACGGCAGAAGCTCGAGGATCCCGACGCGGCCGTCACGCTGACGGGCACGGAACTCGACTGCGACGTCGGCCAGTGGGTGTACGACCAGCAGAAGCCGGCCGGCCGCGGCACCGACACGCTGCCCGCGGCCGCCGCGCTGTACCTGCCGCTGAAGGCGCCGATGCGCACGCGCGGCGTGCTCGCGGTGGCGTCGCGCGAGCCGCGCGAACTCGAGGTGCCCGAGCAGCAGCGGATGCTCGACGCGTTCGCCGCGCAGATCGCGCTCGCGCTGGAGCGCGTGCACTACGTCGAGATCGCGCGCGATGCGCTCGTCAGCATGGAGTCCGAGCGGCTGCGCAACTCGCTGCTGTCGGCGATCTCGCACGACCTGCGCACGCCGCTCACGACGATCGTCGGCTTCTCGTCGATGCTCGCGAACGCACGCGCGGCCGCGCCGCGCACGCAGACCGACGACGCGACGGCCGAGCGCAGCGCGCAGCGCGAAGGCGAGCTCGTCGATGCGATCCACGACGAAGCGCTGCGAATGACCGGCATCGTCACGAACCTGCTAGACATGGCGCGGCTGCAGGCCGGCAGCCTGCAGCTCAAGCGCCAGTGGTCGCTGCTCGAGGAAACCGTCGGCGCGGCGCTGGCCGCATGCAAGCGCGTGCTTGCGCACCATCCCGCACGTGTATCGTTGCCGGCCGACCTGCCGCTGTTGCGGATGGACGCGGTGCTGATGGAGCGGCTGTTCACGAACCTGTTCGAGAACGCGGCGAAGTACACGCCGTCCGGCGCGCCGCTCGACATCGGCGCGGAGTGCGTGACCGACGACGGGCAACCGTTCGTGCGCGTGCACGTCGACGATCACGGCCCGGGCCTGCCGGCCGGGATGGAGACGCGGATCTTCGACAAGTTCACGCGCGGCGAGAAGGAATCGGCGACGCCGGGCATCGGGCTCGGCCTCGCGATCTGCCGCGCGATCGTCGAGGCCCACGGCGGTAGAATCGGCGCGCTCAACCGTACCGGGCCCGACGGCCGCGTGACGGGGGCGCGCTTCTGGTTCACGCTGCCGGTCGATACGCCGCCGGCCGTGCCTGCCGTACCCGATGACGATATCGACGCGCCCGGCGCATCGTCCCCATCCGAGCCATTGCCAGACCATGAGTGAACCGAGCCTGACCGTCGTCCTGATCGAGGACGAAAAACAGATCCGCCGCTTCGTGCGCGCCGCGCTCGAAGAGGAGGACATCGCCGTATTCGAGGCGGAGACGGGCAAGCAGGGGCTGATCGACGCGGCGACGCGCAAGCCCGATCTGGTGATCGTCGACCTCGGCCTGCCCGACACCGACGGCCTCGACGTGATCCGCGAGTTGCGCGGCTGGTCCGAGGTGCCGGTGATCGTGCTGTCCGCGCGAACGCAGGAAGAGGAGAAGGTTGCCGCGCTCGACGCCGGCGCCGACGACTACCTGACCAAACCGTTCGGCGTGTCCGAGTTGCGTGCACGGATGCGCGCGCAACTGCGCCGGCGCAACCAGGGCGGTGCGAGCGAGTCGCCGAAGGTGAACTTCGGCAGCGTGACCGTCGATCTCGCGCTGCGCCAGGTCTGGCGCGACGGCGAGATCGTGCACCTGACGCCGCTCGAATACCGGCTGCTCGCGACGCTCGTGCGGCACGCGGGGCGCGTGCTCACGCACCGCCAGTTGCTGCGCGACGTATGGGGACCGTCGCACGTCGAAAGCCATCACTATCTGCGCATCTACATGGCGCATCTGCGCCAGAAGCTCGAACGCGATCCCGCGCAGCCCGAGCACATCGTGACCGAGACGGGCGTCGGCTATCGGCTCGTCGGCGCCGCGTGACGTTCGCGGCCGGAAAGCAAGCGCGCTCAATGTGAAAGTTGCATCGGCGCGACATTGCCGGCGCGCGAGCCGGCCGCGCACACTGGTTGCGGATTCCCCGCTATGCTGACCGTTCCGAGAACGAAATCGAGGAGCGTGCAATGTCCGTCCGTCTGGTCGTCATCTGTGCGCTGGCGCTCGCTGCGCCCGGCGCGTTCGCGCAGCCGCTTCCTCCCGGTCAGCAGCCTTCGTCGCCGCAGTCCGCGCTCGCCAGTCCGGCGTCGGTCAACTGCGAGAAACTCGGCGGCCGCCACGTGATCCGCAACCTGCCCCGCGGGCAGGTCGGGATGTGCGTGTTCAAGGACGGCCGCGTATGCGACGAATGGGCGCTGTATCGCGACGACCGCTGCGTCGGCGGCGGCGCAGCCAAGCGCGTGTCGAACTGAGCGGTTGAACTGCCGAACCGCCGCTCGCGGCAGGCGGACCGGTGCCCGCCGGGCCATGCCGCGGCCGGATTCCCCGTTCGAGCGTGGCGGGCAACATCCGGCGCGTCCGTAAGCATCTTGTTATACTCGGCGCCGCCCGGGGACGACCCCGGGTCATTCGCTTCAACGGGGACGGCCCCATCCGATACGGAGTACGTCGAGATGGCGTGGGTATTGTTGTTTATCGCCGGTTTGCTGGAAGTGGCCTGGGCGGCCGGCATGAAATCGTCCGAGGGTTTCACGCGGCTCGGACCGTCGGTGTTTACGATCGTGACGGCGCTGGCCAGCTTCGGGCTGCTCGCGGTCGCGATGCGCCAGTTGCCGCTCGGCACGGCGTATGCGGTGTGGACGGGCATCGGCGCGGTCGGCGCGTTCGTGTTCGGCATCGTGATGATGGGCGAGGCGCTGACCGTCGCCCGTGTCGCGAGCGCATCTCTGATCGTGCTCGGGCTGATCGGCCTGAAACTGTCGTCGGCCGCCTGAGGCCGGCATGCCGGGTGCGCTTGCGCCCGGTCGCCCGGCCGTGACGCACTGCGGAATTGCGCCGGCCATCCTGATAGCCTGTCTATAATGGAACGCATTCGGACCTGAATGCCGTTTCGCCGTCCCCGGCGGGCGGCGCCGGTCGCCACGCGCCGCGCGGCCGGTCATGCGACCCGATCCGATCAATCGGCAAAAGCGCACGCAAAGTGCAAGGAGAGGGCCATGATCGAAGCCATTTCGCTCGGCGCGGGGCTCGCGTGGGCGAGCGGGCTGCGCCTGTACCTGACGGTGCTGATCGCCGGCGTGCTCGCGCGGGCCGGCTGGCTTCATCTGCCCGATACGCTCGCCGTCCTCACGTCGCCGTGGGTCATCGGCGCCGCAGCCGTGCTCGCCGTTACCGAATTCCTTGCCGACAAGATTCCCGCGTTCGATTCGCTGTGGGACGCCGTGCATACGTTCATCCGCATTCCGGCCGGCGCGGTGCTGGCCGCCGGTGCACTCGGCCATGCCGACCCGACCGTGCTCGCGGTCGCCGGGCTGGCCGGCGGTTCGCTCGCCGGTGCCGCGCACATCACGAAGGCCGGCACGCGCGCACTGATCAACCTGTCTCCCGAACCGATCTCGAACTGGATCGCATCGTCGACCGAGGACGGTCTCGTGTTCGGCGGCCTTGCGCTCGCGTTTTTCGTCCCGCTGGCTTTCCTCGTGCTGCTCGCCGCGTTCATCGTCGCGTCGGCGTGGGCGCTGCCGCGTCTGTGGCGTGGCGTGTCGGGCGGATTCCGCGGGATGGCGAACCATATGGTGTCGCGGCTCAACTCGATCGGGGGCAAGCGCGATTGAAGGCGCAGTCGTCCGTCGAGCGGCAGCACGCTGATTCGTCCGCACCCGGGCCGCGCGGCCACGCCGGCCGCTTCGGCTGGCACGACCTGATCCGCCAGGCCGCGCGGATGACCGCGCGCGACTGGCGCGCCGGCGAGTTGACGCTGCTCGTGCTGGCGCTGGTGCTCGCGGTCGCGGCGCTGACGAGCGTCGGTTTTCTCGCCGACCGGCTGCGTCAGGGGCTCGAGCGCGATGCGCGCCAGATGCTCGGTGCCGATTTCGTCGTGCGCGCCGATCATCCCGTCGATCCGTCGTTCGACCGCGACGCGCGCGCACTCGGCCTGCGTACCGCGACAACCGCGATTTTCCCGAGCATGATCGCAGCGGCCGCGGGCGGGCAGGCGAGCGGTGCCGCGCCCACGCGCCTCGCGGCCGTGAAGGCCGTATCGCCCGGGTATCCGCTGCGCGGTGCGGTCGAGATCGTGCCGGCCGGTGCCGCCGCCGCGCACAAGGCGACCGCGATTCCGGCCCCCGGCACCGTGTGGGCCGATCCCGCGCTGCTCGATGCGCTGCATCTGCGAGCAGGCGACACCGTGCGCGTCGGGCTGCGCACGTTCACGGTCGCCGCGTCGATTTCCCGCGAGCTCGATCGCGGCTTCTCGTTCGTCAATTTCTCGCCGCGGCTGATGATGCGCGCGGACGAACTCGCCGCGACCGGGCTCGTCGGCTATGGCAGCCGCGTCACGTACCGGCTGCTGGTTGCCGGCGATTCGCAGGCCGTCGCACGCTTCGAGGCGTATGCGCACGGTCGCGTCGACGGCGGCAAGCTGCGCGGCGTCGGACTCGAATCGCTGCAGGAAGGGCAGCCGCAGGTGCGGCAGACGCTCGATCGCGCGCGCCATTTC
>NZ_JAGIXF010000088.1:0-22958 GCF_021483755.1 Burkholderia sp. WTPI3
TCGAGGCCGGCCGCCGCGACGTGCACGCCGCGCGCGGCGAACAGCGGCTCGGAAGCCGGGCCGGTGACCTTCGCGTCGTTCAGGTCGACGGTGCCCGACACGCGCAGCGCGGGCGAATCGCCGCTCATCACGAAATTCAGCGTGAGGTCGCTGCTCAGCAGGCCGCTCGTCACGATCACCGGCAGCTTCGACGGCGCGTACGAAATCAGCTTCGGCACGTCGAGCCGGTCGAACTTCAGCGCGACTTCGGATTCGCGCGACTGCGCGAACGGCTTGGTCTTGCCGTCGATCGCGATCGGACTGCCGTCGAACCGCGCGCGCAGCTTCGGCTGCACGAAGATGTCGGTCTTCGACGGCAGCGTCGCGATGAACGGAATCCCGAGCGTCCAGTTGTCGACCACGTGCTTTTCTTTCAGCAGACGATCGTCGAAGTCGATCCGGCCATCGTTGACCTGGATGTTCGATACCGAGAAATGCGTAGGCTTGCTGTCGGGTTTGGACGGCGTCGAGAACTTCTCGATCAGGTCGGTGAAGTTGAAGCGCTGTGCGTCGTAGCGGACGATATGAAAGCGCGGCGAGTCGACCCGCACTTCGTTGACGATCGGCGCGCCGCGGAACAGCGACGACCACGACGGCCGCACGACGAGCTTGCCGATGTCGATGAAGTCGCCCTGGCCGCCGCGCTCGCCGATATGGATGCCGTCGGCTTCGAGGTTCAGCGTGTACGGGTTCAGTGCGATGCGCTGGACGGTGGCCGGCCGGTCGAGCTGCTGGCTCAGTTGCTGTTCGGCGATGTGCCGGATCAGCGGCGGCGCCGCGAAGAACCCGAGCAGTCCGAACAAAACGAGGAAGATCAGCACGCCGAGGCCGATACGCCGGGTCCGGCGCGAGCGTGCAATGCCGCCGAGGGCATGGAGAGTCGAGGGTACGGTTTCTTTGTCTGCGCTTGCCATGCTTGGATGCCTCGGGAATGGATGCCGGGCCGCCCCGGAAACCGGCACGGCCGCGCACGCTATCCCGAAAGTATAGGCTCAGGTGGTGACGGAACGGCGGATGGGCGCGGCCGCCGCGCCCGCCGTTCGGACAGCGGCGGCCGTCATCCGTTCATTTCGGACGTTATTTCCGAACGACGACGGGCGGCATCCACGATCCGTCGCTCGCCTGCGGCTTCGGTGCGTACAGCCGCAGCGCGAGCGTGAATTCGGTGCGCGGCGCAGGCAGCCAGTTGGCGCCGTGCGCGCCGCCCGGCGAGCCCGACACGACCACGTCGATCGAGCCGTCGTGGTTGCGGCGCAGGCGGTCGCGATCGCCGAGCGAGCGGCGCGCCGACCCGACGTCGGGCAGCGCGCCGCCGGCCGTGTACGGCGTAAGCGTCCAGAATCCGCGCACCGGCGGCAGCGCGCCCGGTGCGAAATGCAGCACGTAGCGGTTCGCGCCGTTCAGCGGATGGCCGTCGCTGTCGACGCGCACGAGCGCGAGCGTCTCGTCGTCGCGCGTCGCGGTGCCGAACTGCGTATAGGCCGCATAGGCGCGCAGCGCGTAATCCTGGCCGTACTTGCCTGCCGTGTCGCCGATCCAGCTCCAGCCGTTCGCGTTCAGCAGGTTCGGCGGCGCCGCCGCGAGCCGCGCGCGCGCTTCTGCGACGCCGGCCGTCGCGGCGTTCAGGCGGTCGCCCGTCCACAGCACCGGGTAGCCGGCCGACACGCCGATGTCGTTCAGCAGTTCCTGCGCATGCGCATCGTCGGCCGGGGCCGGATTGTCCTGCAGCGCCTGCGCGAAACGCGCAAAGAACGCCTTCGGATCGAGCGCGGCCACCTGCTCGGCCGGCGTGCCGCCGCTCGCGGCCTCCGACGGCGCGCTGCCCGCATGGACCGCGACCGACGCGCCGCGCGCGGCGCCTGTATAGACGGACAGCGGCACCACGCGAATCGCGCGCTGCAGCTTCTTCACGTTGGTCAGGTCGCGGCCGCCGCTCGTCTGCAGCCGCACTTCGAGCCACGCGTTGGCCGACGGCACGTCGATGCGCACGGCGCCCTTCGGCAGCGTGCCCTGCCAGTCCTTCGCCGCAAAGGCAATCGTTTGCGATCGCGCGCCGCCGCGAGCCGCACGGGCCGCCACGCTCGACGACGACCACAACACGTTCGTCCACATGTCGAGCGCGCGGGCATCCCAATAGCGGCCGCGGGTGTCTGGCAGCGTGACGATCACAGGCTCGGCGCCGACGTCGAGCCAGCCGGTCGAGTCGAGCGTGTCGACGCCCGGCAGCGGCGGGTTCGGCGCGCCGACCGGCGGCAATGCCTGTGCATGACGCAACGTATTGAGCGGCGCCTGACCCGGCTGCGCGCCGTCGCCGCCCGTCGCGGCCTCCTTCGCGACATCCATCAGCACGAGCGGATAGGCATACACATAGGAGTCGGCTACTTCCGCGCGCATCCAGCCGGTTTTACGCTGGATCGCATCGGGTTGCGACGCGCACCCCGTCAGCAGCGCCGCCATGACCAGCGACGCACCTGCGCGTCGCAGAGAAATTGATTCTCGTAGGTTTTCAATCATTGATTACTGGCCGAATATCGTTCTTTTCAGTCAACGCCTTGTGCGACGCGCGATCGGCGAAGGCAAGGCACCCCAGCTTGCCGATCGCCGCTTTGCGACGGCGGGCGCTGATGTCAGGCCGGTATCATAGCGCCTAAGGGCATCCCCCAATATGCCGAATAACCGGCGGAGCGGTAGCCGGCCGTCGTCAGCCGGAAGTTCCGTCGATCCGGCGTCCCGATCGGGGCGCGTCAGCGATCGGTGCGGGCCGACAGGCGCGGCAGAAGCCCGTCCGTGCGTCGGATCGTCGCCGGCGCTTGACCTTCCCATGATGGGAATGTTGATACTGGGATCATTCGCGGCACGAACCGCGCTTTTGGGGAATCCGACATGACTGAATCACTCGCGTCCGCGGCGCTGCAAACGATCGAACTGAGCGTCGACGGCATGCATTGCGGCGGCTGCACGGGCCGCGTGCAGCGTGCACTGGCTGCCGTGCCGGGCGTCGTCGAGGCCGCGGTCGATCTCGATGGGCATGCCGCGACGGCGACTGTGCAGGACACGGTCGAGCCGGCGCAGCTCGTCGAGGCGATCAGCGCGGCGGGATATCGTGCGACGGTGCGCGAGCGGGTTGGCGAGTCGGCTGGGGCGTCGCATGCGCCGGTCGTTGTGACGGCGGAGCTCGACATCGACGGGATGACCTGCGCATCGTGCGTGTCGCGCGTCGAAAAGGCTTTGGCGAAGGTGCCGGGGGTCACCCGTGCGACGGTCAATCTGGCGACCGAGCGTGCCACCATCGACGCCGCACCCGGCGTTTCCACATCGCAGTTGGTGGATGCCGTCACGCAAGCCGGCTACGGCGCGACGCCGGTCGCAGCCGCCCCACCGCCTGCTCCCGCTTCATCGCCTGCCTCGGCCGATCTCGAATTCGACATCGGCGGCATGACGTGCGCCTCCTGCGCCGGCCGCGTCGAGAAAGCGCTGGCCGCTGTCCCGGGTGTCGCGCGCGCGTCGGTCAATCTCGCGACCGAACGCGCGTCGGTGCATGGCGCCGGCCCGCTCGACACCGCGACGCTGATCGCGGCGGTCACGAGGGCCGGCTACCAGGCATCGCTTGCCGCCGCGCCGGAAGCCGTTGCGGCAGCCGGCGCGGACACCGATTCACGCGCCGCCGCCCCGGCGCAAACCACGGACGCCCGCAAGCGCCGCGAAGCAATCCGCGAACGCAACCTCGTGATCGGCTCGGCCGTGCTGAGCGCGCCACTCGTCGTGCCGATGCTCGTCGCGCCGCTCGGCATCGACGCGATGCTGCCCGGCTGGCTCCAGCTCGTACTCGCGTCGATCGTCCAGTTCGGCTTCGGCGCACGCTTCTACCGCGCGGCCTGGCACGCGGTGAAGGCGCGTGCGGGCAACATGGACCTGCTCGTCGCGCTCGGCACATCGGCCGCATTCGGCTTGAGCCTGTGGATGCTGTTGCGCGACCCCGCGGATCCCGGTCACCTGTATTTCGAGGCATCGGCCGTCATCGTCACGCTGGTGCGCTTCGGCAAATGGCTCGAAGCGCGCGCGAAACGCCAGACGACCGAAGCGATCCGCGCGCTGAACGCGCTGCGCCCCGACCGCGCGCGCGTCGTCGAGCACGGCGTCGAACGCGACGTGCCGCTCGCGCAGGTGCGCGTCGGCACGACGGTCGGCATTCGCCCCGGCGAGCGCGTGCCCGTCGACGGCCGGATCGTGTCGGGCCGCTCGCACGTCGACGAATCGCTGATCACCGGCGAAAGCATGCCGGTGCCGAAGGACGACGGCGATCCGGTGACGGCCGGTTCGATCAATGGCGAAGGCGCGCTCGTGGTCGAAACCACCGCGATCGGCGCGGAAACGACGCTCGCGCGCATCATCCGGCTCGTCGAATCCGCGCAGGCGGAAAAGGCGCCGATCCAGCGGCTCGTCGATCGCGTCAGCGAAGTGTTCGTGCCGGCGATCCTCGGCATTGCGGTGCTGACGCTGATCGGCTGGCTGATCGCCGGCGCCGGCACCGAAACGGCGATCCTCAACGCGGTGGCGGTGCTCGTCATCGCGTGCCCGTGCGCGCTCGGCCTCGCGACGCCCGCCGCGATCATGGCCGGCACCGGCGTCGCGGCGCGCCACGGCGTGCTGATCAAGGATGCGCAGGCGCTCGAACTCGCCCAGCGCACCACCGTGATCGCATTCGACAAGACCGGCACGCTGACCGAAGGCAAGCCATCCGTGACGGCGTTCGAAGCCGTCGGCGTCCCGCGCGAACAGGCGCTCGCTATCGCCGCGGCGGTTCAGCGGCACAGCGATCACCCGCTCGCGCGCGCGGTGGTTGCCGCGCACGATGCGGATGCCGCGGCACGACGCGGCGCGACGGGTTCGACCGACGCCCCCGTCGCGGCCGATGCGCGCGCGGTGGCCGGACGCGGCGTCGAAGCACGCGTGAACGGACAACTGCTCGCGCTCGGCAGCACGCGCTGGCGCGACGAACTCGGCATCGTCGCGCCGCCCGCACTCGACACCCGGGCCGGGGAGCTCGAACGGGCGGGCAACACCATTTCGTGGTTGATGCGCGCCGACGCGCCGCGTGCGCTGCTCGCACTGATCGCGTTCGGCGACACCGTGAAGCCCGGCGCGCGCGACGCGATCGCGGCACTGTCGGCGCGCGGCATCGCGAGCGCGCTCGTGACGGGCGACAACCGCGGCAGCGCGGCGGCCGTCGCGGCGGCGCTCGGGATCGACGAAGTGCATGCGCAGGTGCTGCCCGACGACAAGGCGCGCGTGGTCGCGGAACTGAAGCGCACGCATGGCGGAATCGTCGCGATGGTCGGCGACGGGATCAACGACGCCCCCGCGCTCGCCGCGGCCGACGTCGGCATCGCGATGGCGACCGGCACCGACGTCGCGATGCATACAGCCGGCATCACGCTGATGCGCGGCGATCCGGCGCTCGTCGCCGACGCGATCGACATCTCGAAGCGAACCTACCGGAAGATCCAGCAGAACCTGTTCTGGGCGTTCGTCTACAACCTGATCGGTGTGCCGCTCGCGGCGCTCGGCTGGCTGAACCCTGTGATCGCGGGGGCGGCGATGGCGTTTTCCAGCGTCAGCGTCGTGACGAACGCGTTGCTGTTGCGCAGATGGAAGGGGCGCGCGCGATGAGGTAGCGCGGTACGAAAGCGGGCGGGATTCACCGGTTTCGACGAATCCAGCGCGTGCCTCCGTCACGCACGCGCGATCGTGAAATCGTATCGAACCGCAAACGGTGCGCCTGCAGTGTTCGAATCGTCGTCGCTAGCCCGACACGACCGGCTTGATCAGTGTCGTCGTGATCGGCGCAAAACCGCACGCCCGATAGAGCGCGCGGGCGGCCGCGTTGTGATTGAACACCGACAGCCCGATCTCCGTGACGCCATGGGCGCGCGCTTGTGCCTCGAGCGCATCGAGCGCGCGCGTCGCCCAGCCCTGGCGGCGCCGGGACGGAACGATATCGAGGTCGTAGATGAACAGCGTGCGGTTCGGCCCTTCGGGCACGATCGCGTACCAGAGGTCGCCGACGGTGTCGCCGCTGACAGCGTCGATCAGCTGGACGAGCGTCTGGCCGGAGGTGAGCAGACCGTCCGGCAGCAGCGTGTCGAAGCAGGCTCGAGCGCGGGCCGCCGCGTCGTCGGTCGCGTTCTGCCCGGACGACACGAGATCGCGCGCGTAGCCGTCGATGGCGCGCGTGCGGTATGCGTGGAATTCGCCGGCCGTCATCGGCCGCATCTGCAGCATGGCCCGGGGGTCGCGAGGTCAATCGAACTTCCAGTGTAGCGGGACGATCGCACCCGTGCGCGATGCCGATCGCGACGGCCACTGCCCGGGCGGCCGGATCGCGAAACCGCCGCTCGCACGGCGCCCGTTCCCTATGCATCCCCGCCCCGTTCTGATTAAATGGCCGACCCCGACCTTGCACAGAACAATAACGATGAGCGATCTGAAAGGCGAAATCTCCATCGGGAACGCGGACAGCCCCGACACCACCCGCCGCCGCACGTTGTGGGCCGCCTGTGGCGCGCATGCGGTGCATGACGGCCTGACGGACGTCATCTATGTGCTGCTGCCGATCTGGCAGGCACAGTTCGCGATCAACTTCGCGCAGGTCGGCTTGCTACGGGGATCCTATTCCGGGGTGATGGCGGGTTTTCAGCTGCTCGCGAGCCGCGCGGCCCGGCGCTGGGGGCGCGAACGCATGCTGGTGGGCGGAACGGCGCTGGCCGGCATCGCTTACCTGATAGCCGGCCACGCCGGCGGCCTGGCGGCGCTGATGATTGCGCTGGTGCTGGCCGGACTGGGCGCGAGCACGCAGCATCCGCTGGCGTCCTCGATGGTCAGCGACGCCTATGACGCGGGCGGCGGCGTGAAGGAAGCGCTGTCCCAATACAACTTCGCCGGCGATATCGGCAAGACGCTCATCCCCGGCGTGATCGGCCTGCTGCTGACCGTCGTGACGTGGCGCACGGGCACCTTGCTGATCGGGTTGATCGGCGTTGCTTCAGCCGGCCTGATCGCATGGCTGATTCCGTCGAACCGCGCGACTGCCGGGCCGCGCGACAAGGCAGCGAAGGCTATTGCTGTGCGCGGATCGGCCTGGGGTTTGCGCGCGTTGCTCGCGACCGGCACCGTGGACAGTGCGGTGCGGATGGGCTTTCTGACGTTCTTGCCGTTCCTGTTGAAAAGCAAGGGCGCCGGCACCGCCGGTATCGGCCTCGCGCTGGCGCTACTGTTCGTAGGCGGCGCGTTCGGCAAGCTGCTGTGCGGCTATCTGGGCGTGCGCATCGGCATGATGAAGACGGTGTGGCTCACCGAATCCGCGACGTCGCTGCTGATCGTGCTCGCCGTGTTTGCACCGCTGTTCGCGATGATGACGGCGCTTCCGTTACTCGGGCTCGCACTCAACGGAACATCGTCGGTGCTGTACGGCGCCGTGCCCGAACTGGCTGCCGAAGGAAAACGCGAGCAGGCGTTTGCGCTGTTCTACACGGGCACCATCGGCGCCGGCGCGCTGTCGCCGGTTCTGTTCGGCCGACTCGGCGACGTCGCAGGCGTGCCTGCGGCACTGCTTACGCTCGCGTCGGTTCTACTGCTGACGCTGCCGCTGTCGTGGTACGTGCGGAAGGGACTGGATGCCTGACACAGCGCAATCGATCCGGCCGCGCGCGACGGGCGATCAACGAATCAACGGCGGTACAGGACGATCGGGACGAGGTGCGCACGACGCACGCGCTCGGCTTCGGCGCGACGCGCAGCGTACGAATATTCCGCGTCGAGCGGCAGATGCGGGGAGACGAAGAGGTCGTCGATCTTTTGCAGCAGGGCGAGAATGAAGCTCATGAGAGACTCCTGACAGAGAGGGCTAGGGTTTCCCCTTAGATGAGCTCCATTCTAAGGGTTTTCCCTGAACTCTGCCAGCGCGTCGCATCAGTTTGCCGCACCTGTGCGGGCCCTGAGCAGCGGCCCGGCATGACGATCCTTGCCGGTGCAGGGTTTGCAGGTAGGGTCGGAGTATTTATCAGGTTTTATCGGGTTCGGCGCGCACGCTTCGCGGCCGCTGCCTCGCGGTTCGCGCTGCGCTGAAGCCGGTCGACCTGGGACAGCAGCGCTTCATGATGTTCGGCGAGCGTCATCAGCGTCGCCTGCTGCGTCGACAGATCGGCGGCCAGCCGATCGACCCGCTGTTGCCTGACGTCCAGTTCCTGCTTCAGGTTCGCGACCTGTCGCGTTTGCAGCACCAGCGTAACGAGCGCGGCGAACACGACGAATGCCAGCGCCAGCAACAGCCGGTTGACCCGACGCATCTCGCGATCCGCCGCGCGCTTCACGCCGGCCATCTCGCCCTGCAGCGCGGCGAGCCGCTCCGACAACGGACGCAGATGCGCGTCCGGATCGAAAGCCGGGGCATCCGGCACGGCCGGTTGCACGCGGTCCGCCGACAGCTTCGTCACGAAGGAGGCCACGGACGCCACCGGCTGGACCTCGGCCGAAGCAGAAGCCGAGACCTGCCGGTCGGCGTCGTGCGTGCTTGCGGTCATTGCGGGCTCGACGGGCTCCGGCCTCGGCTGCTGTTCAGAGGATGTCGCGGGATCCGGTGCAGCGGTCGATTCCGGCATGGCGGCAACAGCGCCAGTTGCGCCAGCGCCCGCAGCCACGCGCCGTTTGCTACTCGACGATGCACGGCGGCCCTTCGTGGTCGCGCCAGGTGTCGGCGCGGCTTCGGCCGGCACGGTTGTCACGTCGACGCCGTCAGCGTCATTACCCGGCTTCGCGGAGCGATCGGCGGCGGCACCGTCCGTCGCAACGGCGTTCGCCGCCGAACGCTCGATTTTCGTTGTGGACGCATCGGACACTGCCTGCGCCTCCGTCAGGCCGGCATCGGTTGCCGGTTCATCGGCCGCGATCGCAACGATGTCCTCCGACTGCCGTGCGACCTCGGCACCCTTCGCCGCATCGGCATCGACCCTGCGCACGACATCGTCGCCGAGCGCATCGCCCTTTCCGGGCGTCGCCGCGGATTCGTTCATCGTCGCGCCGGCTGCGGCCTGCTCCGCCGCACCCTCCGCGTCACCGCGCGCCTCACCGCCGGACGCGCTGAACCCGTCCAGCGTCGCCTGCCGCCCGGCGTCGTCGCCGGCCACTGCCTCAACTTCGGCAACGGCTTCATCGCGCACCACGGCAGACGCACGCGCGGCCGGCTCCAGCACCGGGTCGCCGAACAGGTCGAGCGTGCGTTCGTCGCGCGACGCTTCGCCGGCCGGCGCATTGCCCGGTCGCGCGGTCGTGCGCGCCGCGGTATTGCCGGCAGCTGCGGCCGAGCGCGACCGCGAACGGGCCAACGAACGATTGGAACGAGAACGGGAACGAGGCAGGGAAACGGATTCGGTCATGGAGTCGGATAACGGGCTCGCGAACGCGGAACCGGATGTCGAACGGAATCAGTGACGGCCATTGTCGCATGACCAATGCCCGCGCCGACCGATCCCATGCCGGCTATTCGTCGCCCATCAGCCCGCTGCCTTCTTCGAATCGCGTGACGCAAGACAGCCCGCGCAGCTTGTCGCAGATGGCACGGTATTCGAGATCGGACACGCGCCCGAGCGCGATGCGCACCTCGTCGTGCTCGCCCGTGTCGTCGGCGCGCTGCACGATGAACTGCTTCACCCGCGCGCTGTCGGGGCCGAGCGCCTCGTGCAGCGAATCGAACGTCAGCGCGCCGCCCACCACCGTCAACGCGAGCTGGCGGCGCTGACGCACCGTGAAGTAGCGCCGTTCGAGCGGCTTGATGCCGGCCAGGATGATCAGGATGATGATCGTTGCGGAAATCGACGCGACATACAGCCCGCCGCCCACCGCAAGGCCGATCGCGGCGACCGACCACAGGCTCGCGGCCGTCGTCAGCCCGCGCACGATCTCGCCGCGCAGCAGGATCGACCCCGCACCGAGGAAGCCGATGCCCGACACCACCTGCGCGGCGATCCGCGACGGATCGAGCACGATGTGGTCGCTGCTGCCGAGCACGTCGGCGAAACCGAACGCCGACACGATCATGATGAGCGTCGAGCCGACGCACACCAGCATGTGCGTGCGCAGGCCCGCCGCCCATGAAAGGCGCTCGCGCTCGAAGCCGATGACGCTGCCGAGCGCCGCCGCGAGAACCAGCCGCATCACGAGTTCCAGGTTGCTGAGCATCCGATTTCCCCTCCTTTTCTGGTGCCGGTCGCGCGGAATGTTATATCCTTGGCCGCGGCCGCGCCGCTCCGGGCCACGCCGACTCGATTCGATCCAAGCGCTCTACCCCGCCATGTCCGCACCCGACTCCGCTTCCGCCCAGGCCGCCCAGTTGCGCGACCATTTCGCGCACGTCATCTTGCCGATCTGGCAGGGTTCAGGGTTCGACCATACGCTGCGGCTACCGTTCGAAGCCGTCGATCCGGCCACGCATGCGCCGCTGCACGTCACCCGTTATCGCGCAATGGCGTGCGCGCGGCAACTGTTCGTGTTCGCGCAAGCCGGCAACGCCGCGCACGCGGCCACGCTGTTCGACTCGCTGTGCAGCCGTTTTCGCGATCCGCGCCACGGCGGCTGGTTCTACAGCGTCGACGCGCAAGGCGCGCCGCTCGACACGACGAAGGATCTCTATACGCACGCGTTCATCGTATTCGCATGCGCCGCATGGCATGCGGCATCGGGCGACGCCGCCGCGCGCACGATCGCCGAAGACACCGCCGCACTGATCCAGGACCGCTTCGCACCGCAGCCGGGCGACGCGCGGCTCGACGCCGCGCGTCACGCCGATTTCTCGTCATCGGGCAGCGGCGCGCTGCAAAACCCGTTGATGCACCTGACGGAAGCGTGGCTCGCCGCCGCCGACGCGTTCGGCGACGCGGCGTTCGACGATGCGCTCCTGCGCACCGCGCAGGCCGTCGAGCGCACGTTCGTCGACACGGCAACCGGCTGCGTCGCCGAGCTGCCGCTCGGTGCGGCCGACAACCGCCTCGAGCCCGGCCATCAGTTCGAATGGTTCTATCTGGTCGACGCGGCCGGCGCACGGCTTGCGCAGACCAGCCTGCCCGATGCGCTCGCGCGCGCGTACGCATTCGCCGAGCGGCACGGCGTCGATACGCGGACGGGCGCCGTCTGCGCGGCGCTCGACGCGCAAGGCGCCTGCATCGACGCGACGCAGCGGATCTGGGCGCAGACCGAATACCTGCGCGCGCTCGCGACGCACGGCGGCACGCCGGCCTCCGCGCCGCTCGCGCGGCAGATCGGGCGCTTCGCCGCGCGCTTCCTGCATCCGCGCGGCTGGTTCGAATGCAAGACGGCCGACGGGCAGGTGTCGCGCGCCGACATGCCGTCGACGACGCCCTACCACCTCGCGACCGCCTACGCGGCGCTGCCGACCGGCGCGTAATCCGGACGCCGCGCGCGCGTCGCCCGGTTCGAACACCGACAGCGCCTGCATCAGGTGCGAGGTCTGATTGTTCAGCGACACGGCCGCCATTCACGCCGATTCGCCTGCACACGAGCACGACTCCCGCGTTCGGCGCGGCAATCGCGCCGCATCGCGCCGGCAATCGCAAGAAATGCGGACGAATTTCCTTGCTTATCCGCAGCCCCCTTCCTAGAGTTCAGCGCAAGCGGACACGCATTGCGAGGAAACTCGATGACGGACATCACGGACCGCGCGCGCGGCGCATTGCGCGCGCAACCGTTCAGCATGTTGCTGGGCACGCAGTTGATGCATATCGGCGACAACGAGGTGTCGCTGTGCCTGCCCGTGCGGGAGGAACTGCGGCAACAGCACGGCTTCGTGCATGGCGGCGTCATCGGTTATCTCGCCGACAATGCGCTGACGTTCGCCGGCGCGCTCGTGCTCGGCCCGCGCGTCGTCACCGCCGAATACAAGATCAATTACCTGCGGCCAGCCGTGAACGGCACGCTCGTCGCCCGCGCGAAGGTGGTCTACGCGGGGCGGCATCAGGCGACCTGCCAGTGTCACGTGTTCGTCATCGACGGCGATCACGAGCGGTTGGTCGCGATCGCGCAAGGCACGATCAATCGCGTCGGCGACGGCAAGATGCCGGATACGCCCGAGGAAACGGCGTGATCGCAGCGTGACGGCGATCCGGGCGGCGGAACACGGCGCGCAGCAGGCTCGTCAGCCCGCATCCTCTCCGTTCAGCGGCAGGAAACGCGGCGCCACGCGCGCCCTGATGTTGCCGTTCTCGTCGGTACGATAGATCCCGCGCGCCGCGTTGTGCGGGTGCACCGCCGCGCCGGCCACGCTCAGCACCGGCGCAAAGCACGCGTCGGTGCCCTCGAGCAGCGCGCGCCAGTGCGTGGACGGCTGCTGCGCGAATACCGCCGCGAAACGCGCCTTCAGCGCGGGCCAGCGCGCGCGATCGTACTGCGATGCCGGATCGAGGTCGGTCAGCCCGAGCCGCTCGACCAGCAGCGCATAGAACGGCGGTTCGAGCGCGCCGATCGTCACGCATTCGCCGTCCGCACAGCGATACACGTCGTAGAACGGCGCGTCGTGAAAGAGGCTCGGCCGCGCGCCGTCGAGCTGGCCGTTCGCCCGCGCCCACAGCGCGAGCGAGCCGAGCATCGACACGATGTCGACGATCGCGCCGTCGACCACGCGCCCCGGGCCGCCGCCACGCACGTCGAAGAGGGCGCAGACGATCCCGAACGCGAGCCCGAGTGCGCCGCCCGCATCGCCGACGACGGTCGGCGGCAGGCCGGGCCGGCCATCGCGCGGCGCGGACAGCGACAGCAGGCCGGTCAGCGCGACGTAGTTCAGGTCATGCCCGGCCGCCGCCGCGAGCGGGCCGTGCTGGCCCCAGCCCGTCATGCGTCCGTACACGAGCTTCGGATTGCCGCGTGCGCAATCGGCAGGCCCGAGGCCCAGGCGCTCCATCACGCCGGGACGCAAGCCTTCGATCAGCGCATCGGCTTGCGCGATCAACGCGAGCGCCTCGGCGCGGCCGTCCGGCGTCTTCAGGTCGAGTTCGACGATCGTCTTGCCTTCGCGGAGCAAATCTCCGGCGCGGCCCTGCAGCGCGTCCGGCGCGCTCGTACGGCCGGCCGGGCGCGCGATCAGCGTGATGCGGGCCCCCATCCCGGCGAGCATCCAGCCCGCGAGCGGGCCGGGGCCGAGACCTTCGAATTCGACGATATGGACGCCGGAAAGCGGCGCGTTCAATGACATGGCGACCTCGCGGGAATGCAACCGGCAATGGGGGGAAGCAACGCTCCGATTCGATGCGATGGTACGCGCCGCTCGCGGTGCGCAGGGCGAGCAGGCCGATACGGGAAGTTCGCGTCGACGCCGGATGAAAGCCCGGCGTCGTGCGCCCGCTGCGCGACTGTCCGCCGTCGCGCGACGCACCGGCCAGGATGCGCTGCTTGCTGCACGGCTGACCAGAACCGGAGCACAAGCAGAAACGACCGCGCAACGATCAGAACGCGTCGCCCGGCACGCGCACCCAGCCTTCCATCAGCACGCGCGCGCTGCGGCTCATGATCGCCTTGGTGACGGTCCATTCGCCGTTCTCGAGCTGCGCTTCCGCGCCGACCCGCAGCGTGCCCGACGGATGCCCGAAGCGCACCGCGTTGCGCTCGCCGCCGCCTGCGGCGAGATTGACGAGCGTGCCCGGAATCGCCGCGGCCGTGCCGATCGCGACCGCCGCCGTGCCCATCATCGCGTGGTGCAGCTTGCCCATCGACATCGCGCGCACCAGCAGGTCGACGTCGCCCGCATTCACGCGCTTGCCGCTCGACGCGACATAGTCGGCCGGCTTCGCGACGAACGCGACCTTCGGCGTGTGCTGACGCGTCGCGATCTCGTCGAGCGTGTCGATCAGGCCCATGCGCAGCGCGCCGTGCGCGCGGATCGTCTCGAACTTCTCGAGCGCCTTCGCATCGCCGTTGATCGCATCCTGCAACTCGGTGCCCGTATAGCCGATCGCCTCGGCCTCGACGAAGATGGTCGGGATCCCCGCGTTGATCATCGTCGCCTTCAGCGTGCCGATGCCCGGCACCGCCAGATCGTCGACGAGGTTGCCGGTCGGGAACATCGATCCGCCCGCGCCTTCTTCCTCGGCGGCCGGATCCATGAACTCGAGCTGCACTTCGGCGGCCGGGAACGTGACGCCGTCCAGCTCGAAATCGCCCGTCTCCTGCACCGCACCGTTCGTGATCGGCACGTGCGCGACGATCGTCTTGCCGATGTTCGCCTGCCAGATCCGCACGGTCGCGACGCCGTCGCGCGGCACGCGCGCCGCATCGACCAGCCCGCCGCTGATCGCGAACGGGCCGACCGCCGCCGACAGGTTGCCGCAGTTGCCGGTCCAGTCGACGAACGCCTTGTCGATCGCGACCTGACCGAACAGGTAATCGACGTCGTGACCGGGCCGCGTGCTTTTCGACACGATCACCGTCTTACTGGTGGACGACGTCGCGCCGCCCATCCCGTCGATCTGCTTGCCGTACGGATCGGGGCTGCCGATCACGCGCAGCAGCAGCGCGTCGCGCGCGGCGCCCGGCGTCTGCGCGGCATCGGGCAGGTCCTGCAGCCGGAAGAACACGCCCTTGCTGGTGCCGCCTCGGATGTAGGTGGCGGGAATCCTGATTTGAGGAATGTGAGCCATGTCTGTGTTGTCCTGTCGACCGGGGCCCGCACTCGCGCGCCGGCTCCGGTCCCATGCAAAGCCATCTGACGACGGGCGATGCACACGTGCACCGCCCGGATTCAACGTATCAGCGCGCCGTCAGGCCGCCGCCTGCGACGATTCGAGGAAGTCCTGCGCGAAGCGCTGCAGCACGCCACCCGCGTCGTAGATCGACACTTCCTCGGCCGTATCGAGCCGGCACGTCACCGGCACCTCGACGCGCTCGCCGCTCTTGCGGTGAATCACGAGCGTGAGATCGGCGCGCGGCTTGCGCTCGCCGATCACGTCGAAGGTCTCGGTGCCGTCGATGCCGAGCGTGGTGCGGTTCGTGCCCGGCTTGAACTCGAGCGGCAGCACGCCCATCCCGATCAGGTTCGTGCGGTGGATCCGCTCGAACCCTTCGGCGACGATCGCCTCGACGCCAGCGAGCCGCACGCCCTTCGCGGCCCAGTCGCGCGACGAGCCCTGGCCGTAGTCGGCGCCGGCGATCACGATCAGCGGCTGCTTGCGATTCATGTACGTCTCGATCGCCTCCCACATCCGCATGACCTTGCCTTCCGGCTCGACGCGCGCGAGCGAACCCTTCTTCACCGCGCCGTCGACGACCGCCATCTCGTTGATCAGCGTCGGGTTCGCGAAGGTCGCGCGCTGCGCGGTCAGGTGGTCGCCGCGGTGCGTCGCATACGAGTTGAAGTCCTCTTCCGGCAGGCCCATCTTCGCGAGGTACTCGCCGGCCGCGCTGTTCGCGAGGATCGCGTTCGACGGCGACAGGTGGTCGGTCGTGATGTTGTCGCCGAGCACCGCGAGCGGACGCATGCCCTGCAGCGTGCGTTCGCCGGCCAGCGCGCCTTCCCAGTACGGCGGACGGCGGATGTACGTACTCTGCGCGCGCCAGTCGTACAGCGGCGCCGCACGTTCGCCCGTATCGGCCGTACGCGCGAACATCGGTTCGTAGACCTTGCGGAACTGCTCGGGCTTCACGCTCGATGCGACGATCGCGTCGATCTCCTCGTCCGTCGGCCAGATGTCTTTCAGCGTGACGGGCTTGCCGTCCCGGTCGTGACCGAGCACGTCCTTCTCGATGTCGAATCGGATCGTGCCGGCGATCGCATACGCGACGACGAGCGGCGGCGACGCGAGGAACGCCTGCTTCGCGTACGGATGAATGCGGCCGTCGAAGTTGCGGTTGCCGGACAGCACGGCCGTCGCGTACAGGTCGCGGTCGACGATCTCCTGCTGGATCTTCGGATCGAGCGCGCCCGACATCCCGTTGCAGGTCGTGCACGCGAACGCGACGATGCCGAAGCCGAGCTTCTCGAGCTCCGGCAGCAGGTTCGCTTCTTCCAGATACAGCTCGACCGCCTTCGATCCCGGCGCGAGCGAGCTCTTCACCCACGGCTTGCGCGCGAGGCCCTTCGCGTTCGCGTTGCGCGCAAGCAAGGCCGCGGCAATCACGTTGCGCGGATTACTGGTGTTCGTGCAGCTCGTGATCGCGGCGATGATCACCGCGCCGTCGGGCATCTCGCCCGCCTTTTCTTCCCACTGGCCGGCGATCCCGCGCGCGGCGAGATCGGACGTCGGCAGCCGCTTGTGCGGGTTCGACGGGCCGGCCATGTTGCGCACGACGCTCGACAGGTCGAACGTCAGCGTGCGCTCGTACTGCGCATCGTTCAGCGTATCGGCCCACAGGCCCGCCGCCTTCGCGTAGGTCTCGACCAGCTTCACCTGCTCGTCGCTGCGGCCGGTGAGGCGCAGGTAGTCGGTCGTCTGGCCGTCGATGAAGAACATCGCGGCCGTTGCGCCGTATTCGGGCGCCATGTTCGAGATCGTCGCGCGATCGCCGAGCGTGAGGCTCGCGGCGCCTGCGCCACGGAATTCCAGATACGCGCCGACCACCTTCTCCTTGCGCAGGAATTCGGTCAGCGCGAGCACGATGTCGGTCGCCGTGATGCCGGGCTGGCGCTTGCCGGTCAGTTCGACGCCGACGATGTCGGGCAGGCGCATCCACGACGCGCGGCCGAGCATCACGTTCTCGGCTTCCAGCCCGCCGACGCCCACCGCGATCACGCCGAGCGCGTCGACGTGCGGCGTGTGGCTGTCGGTGCCGACGCAGGTGTCCGGATACGCAACGCCGTCCTGAACCTGGATCACCGGCGACATCTTCTCCAGGTTGATCTGGTGCATGATGCCGTTGCCCGGCGGAATCACGTCGACGTTCTCGAACGACTGCTTCGTCCATTCGATGAAGTGGAAGCGATCCTCGTTGCGGCGATCCTCGATCGCGCGGTTCTTCGCGAACGCATCCGGATCGAAGCCGCCGCACTCGACGGCGAGCGAATGGTCGACGATCAGTTGCACGGGCACGACCGGGTTCACCTTCGCCGGGTCGCCGCCGCGCTCGGCGATCGCGTCGCGCAAGCCCGCGAGGTCGACGAGCGCCGTCTGGCCGAGGATGTCGTGACACACCACGCGCGCCGGGAACCACGGGAAGTCGCGTTCGCGCTTGCGCTCGATGATCTGCTTCAGCGAATCGGCAAGGATCGCCGGGTCACAGCGGCGCACGAGGTTTTCGGCGAGCACGCGCGACGTATACGGCAGCGTGTCGTAGGCGCCGGGCGCGATCGCTTCGACCGCGGCGCGCGCATCGAAGAAGTCCAGCGACGTGCCGGGCAGGGGTTTGCGGTTGGCGGTATTCATGATGTGGGGCGGGATCCGGGGTAAGACGTTGCGCGCGCGCCGGCCGCCCGCATCACGGGCGCCGGCACGCGCGGCGGGCATTTCAGCGCTTCTCGATCGGCACAAACTGCAGGTCTTCCGGACCGGTGTAGTTCGCGCTCGGGCGGATGATCTTGTTGTCGACGCGCTGCTCGATGATGTGCGCGCTCCAGCCGGACGTGCGCGAGATCACGAACAGCGGCGTGAACATCGCGGTCGGCACGCCCATCATGTGATACGACACGGCGCTGAACCAGTCGAGGTTCGGGAACATCTTCTTCGCGTCCCACATTACCGATTCGAGGCGCTCGGCGATGCTGTACAGCTTCAGGTCGCCCGCTTCCTTCGACAGCTTGTGCGCGACGCCCTTGATCACCTTGTTGCGCGGATCGGAGATCGTGTAGACCGGGTGACCGAAGCCGATCACGACTTCCTTGTTCTCGACGCGGCGGCGGATGTCCGCTTCGGCATCGTCAGGCGAACCGTAGCGGCTCTGGATCTCGTACGCGACTTCGTTCGCGCCGCCGTGCTTCGGGCCGCGCAGCGCGCCGATCGCGCCGGTGATCGCCGAGTAGATGTCCGAGCCCGTGCCCGCGATCACGCGGCCGGTAAACGTCGATGCGTTGAACTCGTGCTCCGCATACAGGATCAGCGACGTGTGCATCGCGTCGACCCACGACTTCGACGGCGTCTTGCCGTGCAGCAGGTGCAGGAAGTGGCCGCCGATCGAGTCGTCGTCGGTTTCCGTCTCGATGCGCTTGCCGTTGTGCGAGAAGTGATACCAGTACAGCAGCATCGAGCCGAGCGATGCCATCAGGCGGTCGGCGATGTCGCGCGCGCCCGGCAGGTTGTGATCGTCCTTCTCCGGCAGCACGGTGCCGAGCACCGACACGCCGGTGCGCATCACGTCCATCGGGTGGGCCGATGCCGGAATCTGCTCGAGCGCGGCCTTCAGCGCGTTCGGCAGCCCGCGCATCGCGCGCAGCTTCGTCTTGTATGCAGCCAGTTCGGTCAGGTTCGGCAGCGTGCCGTGCACGAGCAGGTGCGCGATTTCCTCGAACTCGCACGATTCGGCGACGTCGAGAATATCGTAGCCGCGATAGTGCAGGTCGTTGCCGGTCTTGCCGACCGTGCAGAGCGCCGTGTTGCCGGCCGTCACGCCCGACAGCGCCACCGACTTCTTCGGCTTGAATGCGCCTGCGGCGGCCGGTGCTGCTGCGTCTTTCGTCTCGCTCATGTTTCCGTTCTCCAATGGGTATCGGGGGTGTCATGCCGGCCGGGCCCGGCGCTGGCGCGCGGCCCGGCTTCATGCAAAGCGTTCCGGGAACCGTGTCCCGGCGCGCGGGCTCGTTACTTCTTGCCCTGCGCGAACAGCTCGTCGAGCTTCTGCTCGTAGGCGTGATAGCCGAGGAAGTCGTACAGCTCGGCGCGGGTCTGCATCGTCGGCACAGCCGCCTTCTGCGTGCCGTCGCGACGCAGCGTCTCGTAGAAATTCAGCGCGGCCTTGTTCATCGCGCGATACGCGCCGCAGCAGTACAGCGCGATGTCGACGTTCGCCTCGCGCAGTTCGTCGAGCGTGAAGAGCGGCGTCGAGCCGAACTCGGTCAGGTTCGCGAGGATCGGCACCTTCACGGCGGCCTTGAAGCGGCGATAGTCGTCGAGCGTCTTCATCGCTTCCGGGAAGATCATGTCCGCGCCGGCTTCCACGTAGGCGATCGCGCGCTCGATCGCGGCGTCGATCCCTTCGGCAGCGGCCGCGTCGGTGCGGGCCATGATCACGAACTGGTCGTCGGTACGCGCATCGACCGCGGCCTTCACGCGATCGACCATTTCATCGACCGGCACGACTTCCTTGCCCGGACGGTGGCCGCAGCGCTTCTGGCCGACCTGGTCTTCGAGGTGGACGGCCGCGACGCCGGCCTTGATGAACGAGCGCACCGTGCGCGCGATATTGAACGCGCCGCCCCAGCCCGTATCGATGTCGACGAGCAGCGGCAGGTCGGTCGCGTTGGTGATCCGGTTAGCGTCGATCAGCACGTCTTCCATCGTGCTGATGCCGAGATCGGGGATGCCGAGCGAGTTCGCGGCAACGCCGCCGCCCGACAGGTAGACGGCCTTGAAGCCGACGGCCTGCGCCATCTTGGCTGCATACGCGGTGATCGCGCCGACCACCTGCAGCGGCTGCTCGGCCGCGACTGCCGCGCGGAATTTCGCGCCGGCGCTCTGAAGATGCGTGTTGCTCATGAACGGCCTCCTGAAGGAATGCCCATTAACAGCAAGGACCGGGCCAGCTTGCGGATCGCCGCTAACCCACTGATTCTTAAGCAACCGGCGCGGGCGCCTCGTCGTCCGTCGATTTCAATGCGGCAATTCCATGTTTCAAAAATGAAATCGCACGCGCATAATCGGTCGCCATGGACCTCTCCTCGACCAAACCCGTCGGCCCGGCAGATCGAACGGCGCGCCCGCGCATCTGGGCGATGGGCATCAGCCGCCTGCGCGAGCTGTTTCGCGAGATCGCCGCGGAATTCGACGAACGCGCGGACGTGCGCATCGTCACGCGTGCCTATGAAGACGCGCTGAGCGCAATCGCGGAGGCCGGCACCGCCCGGCCCGACGTGATCGTCGCGGCCGGCTCGAACGGCGCCTTCCTGAAAACGCGGGCGCAGGTGCCGGTCGTGGTCGTGTCGCCGACAGGCTTCGACGTGATGCAGGCGCTTGCGCGGGCGCGGCGCGACGCATCGCGGATCGCGCTCGTCAGCGCCGGCGAGACACCGCCCGAAGTGCGCCGCTTCGTCGCCGCCTACGGCCTCGACGTGCAGTTTGCGTCATATCAGTCCGCGCAGGAAGCGGAAGCCTGCGTGCACGACCTGCACGACCGCGGCATCGAGACGATCGTCGGCCCCGGGCTCGTGACCGACCTCGCGGCGAGCGCCGGCATGGGCGCCGTGTTCCTGTATTCGCACGCGTCGGTGCGCAAAGCCGTCGAGACGGCGCTCGAAGTCGCGTATGCGACGCATGCCGAGGCGTTTCGCCGCCAGCGGCTCGACAATTTGCTGCAGCACCTGCGCGACGGCGTGGTCGCGCTCGACGCGCGCGGCCGCGTCGAGGCGATCAACGAGCGGCTCGCGTCGGCGCTCGGGGTCGAACCCGCGGCGGCTGTCGGCCGCGCGCTCGTCGATCTGCGGCCCGAGCTGCGCACGCTGCGCGGCGAGGATGGCGACGCGCTCGCGACCGTGCGCGGCGTGCGCTACGTCGTGCATCGCGGGCCGCTCGTCGACCGTGGCGTCACGTCGGGCAGCGTGCTGACGTTCCAGGAATCGCGCGCGGTCGAGCGGCTCGATCGTGCGCTGCGTTCGCAGCCGAACACGCAGCAGTTCGCGGCGCGCTATGCGCTCGACGACGTGGTCGGCACGTCCGCGCCGATGGCGCGCGTGCGCGAGCTGGTGCGCCGCTACGCGCGCTCCGACGCGACCGTGCTCGTGCTCGGCGAAAGCGGCACCGGCAAGGAGATGATCGCGCAGAGCCTGCATGCGCTGTCCGCGCGGCGCAGCTATCCGTTCGTCGCGGTCAACTGCGGTGCGTTTCCGGAGGCGCTGCTCGAGAGCGAGCTGTTCGGTTACGAGGAAGGCGCGTTCACCGGCGCGCGGCGCGGCGGCAAGACGGGGTTGTTCGAGGCCGCGCATCGCGGCACGCTGTTTCTCGACGAGATCGGCGAGATGCCGCCGTCGCTGCAAAGCCGGCTGCTGCGCGTGCTGCAGGAGCGCGAGGTGATCCGCCTCGGCTCGACCGAGCCGATCCGCATCGACGTGCGCGTGATCGCCGCGACACATCGTCCGCTGCTCGCCGCCGTCGAAGCCGGCACGTTCCGCGCGGATCTGTATTACCGGCTCAACATCCTGAACATCGGCCTGCCGCCGCTGCGCGATCGCGCGGCTGACATCCCCGCGCTCGCCGCGACGCTGCTCGTGCAGGCGGCGCGGCGCGAGCCGCGGCTGGCCGAGCGCGTGCGCGATGCCGGCGACGCGATGCGCGTGCTCGACGCGACGCAGGCGACGCTCGCGCGCTACCGGTGGCCCGGCAACGTGCGGGAATTGCAGAACGTGATCGAGCGGATCGCGGTGGAACTGGCCGAGGAAGTCGACGCGCACGATCCGGCCGCCGCGTGCGGCGCGCTCGCGCCCGATGCGCTGCAGGCGATCGCGCCCGAGCTGTTCGCCGCGCCGCCCGATGCGGCCGGCGCCGGCGGCGGCGACGATGCACAGACGCTCCAGGCCCGCCGCCGCCGCGCGGAAGCCGACGAGATCCGCGCGGTGCTGGACGCGTGCGGCGGCGACCGCGATCGCGCGTGCGCGATGCTCGGCATCAGCAAGACGACGCTGTGGCGCAAGCTGTCGGCGAAATAGGTTCCGGCGGGACGGGCGGGAAGCGTGGCTCGAGCCGCCGCTTCATTCGGCCTTGTGAAAGTGGCGGTACGCCTTCGCGCGGTTGCCGCACGACGACATCGAGCACCATCGGCGGCTACCGTTCTTGCTGTCGTCGATGAACAGCCACTGGCATGCGTCGTTCGCGCAGCGCTTGACCTTCGCGAGCCGCGTGCCGCCCAGCAGGTCGATCGCCGACCACAGCACCGGGCTCAGCACACCTGCGAGCGTCGCGCCCGCGCGCCCGATCCGCCACGCATAGCCGCCGTCGATCCGCGTCAACGCGACGCGCGGCACGGCCTCCGCCAGAAAACCGCCAAGCAGCGCGAGATCGTCCGCTTGCGGCTCGCGCCGCTCGGCCTGCGCGTGAAAGAGCCGGTACAGCGCCTCGCGCAACGCAAGCGCGCGCAAGCGTCGCCGGCTCGTCATCTCTCTCCTTCTCTTCGACGCGACACGCGTCGGCCAGGCCGGTTGGCACGCGCGCCTGCTCGCGGCACCACGCGAACAGGTCGTCGAGCGTGCCGAAGGTTTCCGTCGGCGCGTCGGCACCGCGCCAGTACCGCGTGTTCGCGAAATCGATGCTCAGCGTTTCGGGCGACGCGGGAATCAGGCAGTCCGTCGTGACGGAAAGTTGCGTATCGTTCATGTCCCGATCGCATCTAACCACCATGGCGGTTGACAAGCCTGCGGACGCTTTCCAACACAACCAGCATGGTGGTTAATAACGGGTTTGCGGCACGGGTGTTCCCTTCAGCTCAAGGCGTCACAGATGTTCGATCGCCTTTCCTCCCGAGTTATCCACACCGGCCGCAGCCGGGCGTTCCACGACAGTACGTCCGGCTGACTGGGTGCCTGTCGACAGGTTTGCTGCACTGACGTCCCTTCTTCAGATCAAGGAGCCACCGATGATCGATCACCTTTCCTTCGGCGTTGCCCGCATCGACCGCAGCCGCGCGTTCTACGACAGCACGCCCGGTGCGCTCGGCTACAAGCGGCTGTATAGCGACGACGGATCCCTCGGATACGGCACCACCGAGCCGGTGCTGTGGTTGCAGCACGCGGA
>NZ_JAGIXF010000089.1:0-22428 GCF_021483755.1 Burkholderia sp. WTPI3
CCATCATGAAATCGAGCTGGTCGTCGCGATCGGCAAGGACGGCCGGTCGATCGACCCGGCCGACGCGCTGTCGCACGTGTGGGGCTACGGCGTGGGCGTCGACCTCACGCGCCGCGACCTGCAGGCCGAAGCGAAGAAGCTGAGCCGTCCGTGGGACTGGGCGAAGGGCTTCGACGCGTCGGGTCCCGTGACCGCGCTGCGTCCGGCCACCGCGACCGGCCACCCGGCGAGCGGCCGGATCTGGCTCGACGTCAACGGCGAAACGCGCCAGCAAGGCGATCTCGCGGACATGATCTGGGCCGTGCCCGACGTGATCGCATATGTATCGCGCTCGGTCGAACTGAAGGCCGGCGACCTGATCTTCACCGGCACGCCGGCCGGCGTCGGCGCGCTGCAGCCGGGCGACCGCGTGACGGGCGGCGTCGATGGCGTGGCTTCGTTCGAGTTCGTGGTCGGCACGAAGCCGTAACGCATCCGCAGGCGCGCGCGACGGGCAGCCCATTCAAGGGCCGCCGCGTTGCGCCGCCTGCCGCCAAGCGCTGCGGATCGGCACGCCCTTCGCATGCCGTCGTCGATTACACGTCGTCTTCGCGTGCATCGAACCGGCGCACGCACATGGCGGCCGCGAGCGCGAGCGCGGCGGACAGCAGCATCATGACCAGCGGCGCATAACCCGCGTTGCCGGTCGTCAACACCGCGCCCGTCAACGCCGACAACGCGGCCCCGCCCGCGATCGTCATCGCGCCTGCCAGCCCTGACGCACTCCCGGCCAGTTCCGGCCGCACCGACATCGCGCCGGCATGCGCGCCCGGATTCGACAGCCCGTTGCCGACGCCGATCAGCACGCACGGCCCGAACCACGCGATCGCGTGCGTCGCCCCGCCGAACCACAGCGCGAGCGCGATCACCGGCCCCAGGCACGCGACGACCCGCCCGCACAGGATCGTCGTGGCGAGCGGATAACCGCGCGCGCGCCGCGCGGCGAGGAAACTGCCGCACACGAACCCTGCCGTGACCGCCCCCATGCAGACACCGATCTCCGCCGGCGGAAGGCCGAACACCGTTTTCGCGGCGAGCGGCGCGCCGGCCAGGAACGCGTAGAACGTCCCCGTCGAAAACGCCATGCAGAGCGCATAGGCCCAGAAGCGGCGCGCATGCAGCAACGCCGGATACGCGCGAAGCTGACGCGCGAGCGACGACGACCGGTTCGTATGGGTTTCGACGAGATCGAACGCGCACCAGCCGAGCAACGCCATCCCGGCCGCGCCGAGCAGCCAGAAGCTCGCGCGCCAGCCGGCCGTCTGATCGAGCGCGCCGCCGAGCGTCGGGCCTAACATCGGCGCGAACGCGGCCGCCATCGCCGCATAGCCGATCCGGCTTGCCGCCCGCGCACCGCCGCCGGTATCGCGAATCGTCGCCATCGACACCGGATAGACCGACGTGATCGCCGCCTGCATCAGCCGGCAGCCGAGAAACACGCGGATATCGGTCGCCATCGCGCAACCGAGCGAGCCGATCGTAAACACGCCGACGCTCGTCAGCACGACCGGCCGCCGCCCGAACCGGTCCGACAGCGGCCCCATCACGCACTCCAGCGACGCGGCCACCGCCGCGTAACCGCCGAGCGAAAGCGCGACCGTCGCGTAGCCGGCGCGCAGGTCGCGCGCGATCGCCGGCAGCGACGGCAGGAACAGGCTCAACGGCAGCACCGAGAACGCGCACAAGAAAAGCAGCGTCACGTGTCGCGGCGCAGCCGGTTCGGAAGCGATCGGCAGGTTCGATTGCAAGCGGATGCCCTCCGCGCACGCGCCGCATGGCCGTGCGCAACGCAAAAAAAACCCCCGAACCAGTCGGGGGCGCATGGGTGCCGGCGCGGTGCCGCTACCGGACCCTGCGCCTGTGTACTACTACGATGAAGCTTGCCGTTTTCATGTCCATTTTCATGCCGGATGGCTCCTGAATGCCCGAGTCACGGGCGACGATGTCGAACGATGGTAGGCGCATGACGCAGCCCGCGTCAACGCCCTATCTCGCATGCACCGACACGAACTTGCGCGCGTTGTCGCGCTGGATCAGCACCGCGATCACGCTGCCGCCGTTCGCTTCGAGTGTCTGCACGTCGTCCGGCGTTTCGAGCAGCGTGTCGTTGAGTTCGAGGACGACGTCTCCCGGCCGGATCCCCGCACTCGCCGCCGGGCCGTGCACCGCGTCGACCATCATTCCGACCGCGAGCCCCGTCGAGCGCCGTTCATCGTCGCTCAGCGGGTGCATCGTCAGCCCGAGGCGATCGCCGCCGTCGGCCGGCCGTGCGGCCGCCGCGGCTACACCGGCCACACCGGCCACACCGGCCACACCGGCAGCACCCGCAGCACCCGCAGCGCCGGCCGCGCCAGCGCTGCCCGCGGCGGCGGCGTTGCCGATCGCATCGCCCGCCGCCGTGACCGACAGCACCATCGGCACGCGGTTGCGGACGAGCCGCAGCGGCACCTTCCCGCCGGGCGGCAACGCAGCGGCCAGGTCGTTGAGCTCGGCCGACCGGCCGATCGGCTTGTCGCCGAACCGCACGATCACGTCGCCGGGCTTCACGCCGGCCGCGGCGGCCGGCGAACCGGGATCGACGCCGTTGACGAGCGCGCCTGCCGGACGCGGCAGGCCGAACGCGGCGGCCAGACCGATGCCGACGTCCTGCACGTCGACGCCCAGCGCGTTGCCGGACGACGCGCGCTGGGCCTGCGCATCGGCCCGCATCTGCGCCTGGACCTGCGCGCGCACCTTCGCCGCGAGCGCGATCGGAATCGCGAACGTCATGCTCGCGTAGCGGTTGGCGCCCGTGTACACCTGCACCGCGATGCCGATCACGTCGCCCGCCCGGTTGAACACGGGGCCGCCGGAATTGTCGGGATTCACCGCGATATCGGTCTCGAAGAACGGAAACACGCCGCCATCGGGCAACGCATGCGACGTCGCGCTGACGATGCCGGCCGTTACCGTGTTGCCCGAGCCGTCCGGCGCGCCGATCGTCATCACCGGCTCTCCCGCGCGCACCCGCGACGAATCGCCGATGCGCACGAAAGGCAGCTTCGCCGCGTCGGCGTGCAGCACAGCGACGTCGCTCTGCGGATCGACGGCCAGCACCGTCGCCTTGAATTCGCGGCGGTCGGTGAGCCGCACCGTCACGTCGCTCGCATCGCCGACCACATGCGCGGATGTCAGGATCAGCCCGTCGGCGCTGACGATGAAGCCCGAGCCGCTGCCGGACACCGCGCGCGGCGACGTGTCGGGCGCCGGCGCCTGCGGCCCCTGGGTCGACGGCGGCGGTGCGCCGCGCCGGAAGAACGCGGCGATCGGATCGTCGGGATCGAGGATCGCGAACGACGGGCCTGCCGCCTGCTGGTCGGGAGCGGCGGTCATGATGGTCACGACCGCCGGGCCGTAGCGGTCGACGATCGCGGGGAAGTCGACCGGCATCGAGTAAGGCGGCGTGGCCGGTCGAGCCTTCGCGAGGGGCGGTGTGGCGGGCGGCGCGGCGGTCGCGGCAACGGTGGGCGGCAGGGACGACAAAAAGCCGGCGAACACGCCCCCGATCAACGCGGTGCGAAGCACGGCGCGAGCAAGCGTCTGGCGAACCACGGTGCACCTCCCCCGGCAGTCGCGCGACGCCCGGCGCGAGACGCGCGGACGCCCGACAAGCACCGGTACACGCTCCATTTATAGTCCACGCCGCATCGCCGAACATACGAATCGAAACCCGGATGCCGGGTGGCCGCGCGACCGGGAAGCCGCGACAGCGGGCATTCCGGACAAAGTGGGCGATTCGTCAATCCGAATATTCACCGCGGGTCGCATCCGGTCCATCGACGAAATGGGCAACGAGCGGCCAGCCTCATTCGGCGTTCACGCGAGTCGATGGAAATCGCCAAGCCGCACTACCACGCCAGCGTCAGAAAATTACGCACCACCGCCGACGGATCATCGCGTCGCGACGCAATCGCAAGCCGCGCGCGCAGGCCATGGCCCGCGACCGGCCGATACACGACGCCCGCGACCTGCACCTGCGTGATCGCCTTCGGCACGATCGACACGCCGAGGCCGGCCGCGACGAGCGTCACCGCCGATGCGATTTGCGGTGCCGGCTGCGCCATGCGCGGCTGGAAGCCGGCCGCATTGCATGCGGCGACGATGTCGTCGAACAGCGCGCTGCCCGCTTCGCGCGGCACCTGGACGAACGCTTCGTCGACCAGTTCCGCCAGATCGATCCGGCGCCGCTGCGCCAGCCGATGCGCGACGGGCAGCGCGACGAACATCGGCTCCTCGTCCCAGTCCGCCGCCAGCAACGTGTCGGCGATGCGACGCTCCGGACGCACGATCGCCACGTCGAGCCGCCCGGCTTCCAGCGCCTCCAGCAGCACGCCGGAAGTCGCTTCCTGCAACGTCAGTTCCGTGTCCGGAAACGCTTCGCGAAAGCGGCGAATCAGGTCGGCCACTTTCGAATTGAACGCCGCCGTGCCGGTGAAGCCGACCCGCAGCTGCCCGATTTCGCCGCGTGCGGCCCGCCTGGCCGCCCGCGCCGCGCGCTCCGCATCGTCGAGCACGCGCCGCGCCTCTTCCGCGAACACCTCTCCCGCGACAGTCAGCTCGGCACCGCGCGCGGTCCGCTTGAACAGCTCGACGCCCAGCTCGCTCTCGAGCGCCTTGATCTGCTGGCTCAGCGGCGGCTGCCCCATGCCGAGCGCTTCCGCGGCCTTGGTGAAGTTCGACGCGGCGGCCACGGCCAGGAAGTAGCGGAGATGTCGGAGTTCCATGCGCGATGTGATCCCGGGGTCAACGGAAACGGCTTCACAGCCAGATGCGAAACGTATCGCAACGGTTCATTTCATATATTGGACATATGTTTGACCATGCGCAAGAATCCGGGTATTCCCTAGCACATCGGGTGCATACCATGTCCTCTCCTGCGATTTCGCCTGCCGCCGCGCGCATCCCGAACGCGACGGCCGATGCGCTGCCCGCCGGCGTGTCGCCGCGCTCGGCAGCTTACAAGCGCATCGCGCTGGCGCTGTTCCTTGCCGGCTTCTCCACCTTCTCGCTGCTGTACTGCGTCCAGCCGTTGCTGCCCGCGTTCGCGCGCGAATTCAACATCGGCGCAGCGTCGAGTTCGCTGTCCCTGTCGCTGTCGACCGGGATGCTGGCCCTCTCGATCCTGTGCGCCGGCGCATTGTCCGAGCGCGTCGGGCGACGCGGGCTGATGTTCGCGTCGATGACGCTCGCCGCGCTGTTCAACCTGCTCGCGGCGATTTCGCCGAGCTGGAACCTGCTGCTGGTCTGGCGCGCGCTCGAAGGCTTCGCGCTCGGCGGCGTGCCGGCGGTCGCGATGGCCTATCTTGCGGAAGAAATCGCGTCCGAAGGGCTGGGGCTATCGATGGGGCTGTACGTCGGCGGGACCGCATTCGGCGGCATGATCGGGCGAATCGGGATGAGCGCGCTCGAAGAGTATTTCTCGTGGCGGACCGCGATGCTGACGATCGGCGTCGTCGATCTGCTCGCCGCGATCGCATTCGTGATGCTGCTGCCGCAATCGCGACGCTTCGTGAAGCGCACCGACCTGACGCTGCGTCACCACTTGCGGCTGTGGAGCGCGCAATTGCATCACGCGCGGTTGCCGTTCGTGTTCGCGATCGGCTTTCTCGTGATGGGTTCGTTCGTGACCGTCTACAACTATGCGGGGTTCCGGCTCACGGCGGCACCGTTCAACCTGAGCGCAACGGCGTGCGGGCTGATCTTCGGCGCATACCTGTTCGGGATGGTTTCGTCGTCGAGCGCGGGCGCGCTCGCCGATCGCCTCGGACGGGCACCGGTGCTCGTGAGCGGCATTCTCGTGTTCGCGGCCGGCCTCGCGCTGACGCTGTCGCATTCGCTCGTGACAATCGTCGTCGGAATCGTGCTGATCACGATCGGCTTCTTCGTCGCCCATGCGGTCGCGAGCGGCTGGGTCGGGCATCTTGCCGGTTCCGCGAAGGGGCACGCCGCGTCGCTCTACCTGCTCGCGTATTACCTCGGGTCGAGCGTGCTCGGCTCGGCCGGCGGCACGTTCTGGCAACACGGTGCGTGGAACGCCGTCGTCGTGTTCGTCGCGGTACTGCTCGTGCTCAGCCTGGTGGCCGCGCATCGGATCATTCGGGCCGAACGGGTGCGGTAAGTTCGATGGACTCCCGATCGGGCTCCCCGGCACGCTGACATCCGATCTTTCGAGGTGGCAAGCCATCGTGGCCACCTCGCGCGCTTCTCCAGCGGATCCCGCCAGTATGGTGCAGCGTCATCCGTCGATCGCCGCCCGTTTCGGGCACGTTCTGCGTCAGTGCGACTGAAGGAATCGCCGGCCTCGACGCGACACGCGCGACCGAGGCGGGACGCAGATGCCGGACAACGGCGCTCAGCCCGCCAGCGTCCGGCAGAATTCCTGGACCGCGGCGCACGCGCGCAGCAGCGACTTGTCGTCCAGCGCGTAGGCAATCCGGATGTACGGGCCCAGCCCGAAAGCGCTGCCATGCACGGTCGCCACGCCCGCTTCGTCGAGCAACGCGTTTACCACGTCCTCGTCGCTATCGAGGCGCGTACCCGCGCGTGTCGTCTTGCCGATCAATGCCTCGCACGACGCGAACACATAGAACGCGCCCTGCGGGACGTCGCATCGCAGACCCGACGCCCGATTGAGTTGCCCGACGACCAGATCGCGGCGGCGCTCGAACGCGGCGCGGGAATCCGCGATGAAATCCTGCGGGCCCGTCAACGCGGCCAGCGCCGCGTGCTGCGAAATCGTCGAAGCACCGGACGTCTGTTGCCCCTGCAGCTTCTCCATCGCATCGATCAGCCACCGCGGGCCCGTGCCGAAACCGATGCGCCAGCCGGTCATCGCATATGCCTTCGACACGCCGTTCATCGTCAGCACGCGCTCGCGCAGTCGCGGTTCGACCTGCGCGATCGTGAAGAACGCGATGCCGTCGAAGATCAGGTGTTCGTAGATGTCGTCGGACAGCACCAGCACATGCGGATGCGCGAGCAGCACGTCGGCGAGCGCCTGCAGTTCCGCACGGCTGTACACCGCGCCGGTCGGATTGGATGGCGAGTTGAGGATCAGCCACCGCGTGCGCGGCGTGATCGCCGCACGCAGCGCATCCGGCGTGAGCTTGAAGCCGCTCTCCGCCCCGCTCGCGATCGTGACGGACCGGCCGCCGCACAGCTGCACGATCTCCGGATAGCTGACCCAGTACGGCGCCGGGACGATCACTTCGTCGCCCTCGTTCAGCGTGGCGGCCAGCGCGTTGAAGATCACCTGCTTGCCGCCGCTGCATACGAGCGTGTCGTGCCAGTCAACGTCCAGCCCGTTCTCGCGGCGGAACTTGTCGGCGATCGCCTCGCGCAGCGCGCGCAGCCCGGCCACCTGCGTGTAACGCGTGTAGCCTGCGCGGATCGCGGCGATACCGGCTTCACGCACGTGCTCGGGCGTGTCGAAATCCGGCTCGCCGGCACTCAGCGAAATCACCTCGGCGCCGCTTGCGCGCCGGGCGGCCACGCGATCCATCACCTTGTAGGTCGCCGACGGGCGAGCGGCGGCGAGGAAGCGGTTCAGCGTATCGATCGGCGCGTTCATTGCCCGTTCCTCCAGTGCGTCAGCCCCATCAGCTCGAGCGTGCTGTGCCCTTCGCGCAATGCGTCCATCATCTTCGCTTCCTTGTCGGCGCGCGCCTGCCCGTCGGCCAACGTCGCTTCGACGTATACGGCGGGAATCACGAGCACGCCGTCGTCGTCGGCCACGACCAGATCGCCGGCCGCCACCGGCGTTCCCGCGAAGCTGATCGGCTGCCCGACCGACGGCGCGCTCGCCTTGATCGTGCCGCGCATCGACACGCCACGCGTGAACACGGGGAAACGGCGGGCCACCAGCGCCGCGATGTCGCGCACGCCGCCGTCGATGATCAGGCCGGCCACGCCTGCCGCTTCCGCCGCCACCGTCAGCACCTCGCCCCAATAGCCGGACACGAAGCCGCCGGTCGACACGACGAGCACGCTGCCGCGCGGTGCCCTCTCCATCGCGATGTGGATCGCGAGGTTGTCGCCGGGCGAACATTCGAGCGGATACGCGGGGCCGGCGATCGACGCGCCCGGCCACACCGTGCGAATGGCCGGATCGACCGAGCTGGTGGCGACACCCGACGCTTCGTGAAGCGTCGACGTGCCGAGTTTGCAGGCCTGCTCGAGCAGCGCCGCATCATACGTCCGGGTCGGGTTCATCGTTCAGGCCTTGCTTTGCAGTGTGTGATAGCCCAGCGCCGCGCGCGCGTCGCCCAGCGTCTTGCCCTGCGCGATCTGTTCACGGATGCGCGATTCGACTGCTTCGATCTGGCGAGCAACCCGGGCCACTTCCCGCGCACGGCCGCGCGGCACGATCACGACGCCGTTCGCATCCGCGACGACGATGTCGCGCGCCGCCACGCGCACGGTGCCGATCCCGACCGTCGCGTTCACCGCTTCGACCTGCACGCGATCCTTGCCGGTCCGCATGAAGCGACCCGCGGTGAACAGCGGATAGTTGTCGCCCAGCGCCTTGTTCACGTCGCGGCACACGCCGTCGATCACGGTGCCCGCGATGCCGTGCAGCCCCGCGTACTGGGTCATGATGTCGCCCCACACCGTGCAGTCGGTGCGGCCGTCGTTGTCGATCACGACGACATCGCCTGACGCGACGTCGTCGATGAAGTCGCCGACGGTGCCGGGCGGCACGCTGGCCGGTACGTACTTGACCGTGAATGCGGGGCCGACGACGGCCTTCGTGTAATCGGCCAGCGGCATGATGCCGAGCGCCTGTCCGTGCAGCCCGAGCTTGTCCATCGCGTCCGACACGCCGGGCGTATCGAGACCTTCGAACAGCGCGACCAGCTCCTGGTCGTCGGCCGCGGCCTTGTGTGAATTCGTCATGTCAAATGCTCCGTATGAGGTCGGCGTTCAGCGCACCGCAATGGCTTCGAATTCCTTGTCGTGCATTACGTCGGCGACCGGGCGGCCGGCGCGCACGGCGGCGACCATCCCGGCCTGCCGCGTCCCGATCCGCTCGCCGAGATCGAGCACGTCGTCGATACGCGCGGCCGGCACGAACACCGTGCCGCAACGGTCGGCAATCACGTAGTCATCCTGATTAACCGTCACGCCGGCCATCTGCACTGGCGTGCCGGACAGGATCTGCACCACGCGGTTGCGTGCGCTGATCATCGTGACGCCGCGCCCGTACACCGGATAACCGACCGCTTCGCTGCCCTCGATGTCGCGGCTCCAGCCGTCGATCACCGAGCCGCGAATCCGCTTCGCGGTCGCCGCATTGGCCAGGATGTCGCCCCAGCAGGAAATGCCGTCGGTACCGCCGGCAATCACCAGTACGCGGTCGTCCGTCGTGACTGCATCGACAACCGGCGAAATCAGGTGCACCGTCGGCTTGGCATCGGTCTTCGGACCGAGCTGGATGGTGCTGGCACGCCCGACGACCTTCGGGCAGTTCCACAGCGGACGCAGGCCGACCGTCGCGCCGGGCAGGCCGAGAAAGTCGAGTGCATCGGATACGGTGTTCGTGTCGAGCGATGCAAGGCGCTCGAGAATGGAAGGCTGGTTCATCACGCTGATCCCGGTTGACAAGTGCGGCAATCGTCGCCTCGGCAGCGTGGTATGTAAATTTCGTATTTCGTATCTGCGTGATACGATTTACGGATCACTGAAAGCGTGGCTCGCGGCAGGGCCAGCCCCCATCATGGCGCGCCGCAGCGCCCGCCCCGCCGCCGCTTGCGTGCTATCTCGTCCTGGGTGCCCCGCCATGAACAACACGATCGACTACCGGCTGATTCGGCAGCTGTGGATGTTTCTCGCCGTCGCCGAGGAACAGCATTTCGGGCGGGCGGCGAAGCGGCTGAACATGTCGCAGCCGCCGTTGACCGAACAGATCAAGGTGCTCGAGCAATCGCTGAAGATCCAGTTGTTCTACCGCTCGCGACAAGGGACGCAACTGAGCCCGGCGGGCGCCGCGATCCTGCCGGCTGTCAGGCAATTCGCCGGTCAGGCCGAACGGCTGCAACGCGTCGTGCGCGAGGTCGCGGCCGGCCAGTCCGGCGTGCTGCATGTCGGCGCGATCACGTCCGCGATGCTCGATACCGTTCCGCCGCTACTGGACGCACTCAAGCGCGCGCATCCGAACCTGACCGTGTTCGTCAACGAGATCGACAGCGTCGACGCGATTCCGGCGCTGGAGGCCGGCGAGCTCGATCTCGCGTTCGCGCGCGTCGACGGCGAGGTCGCGAACGGCATCGCGACGATGCCGCTGGCCGAGGACCGGCTGGCCGTCGCGCTGCCGCGGGAACATCCGCTGGCCGCCATGTCGACAGTGCGGCTGCGCGCGTTGATGGACGAGCCGCTGATCATGTCGTCGCGGCAAGTCAGCCCGGTCTACTTCGACATGCTGACATCCGTCTGCCGCACGCACGGACTGACGCCGCGCGTGATTCACGAAGTGCGTTCGGTGACGTCGCAGGTTGCCTACGTCGGCTGCGGTCAGGGCGTGGCGCTCGTGCCGGCCTCGATGCGCAAGCTCGCGCCGGAGAACGTCGTCGTCCGGCCGTTGAAGGAAAAGATAATGGTCGTGACGGCCGCCGCGGTATGGAACACGAACCGGCATCACCCGATGGTCGATGAAGCGCTCGAGATGCTGAAGAAGTAGCGGGTAGCGGCGATCGACGCACGCTGCGCCCGTCTCAATCTCCCGCGACCCGGTGCGCGATCGCCGACAGCGTCCGCAGCATCGGCGCGAACGCATCGGCCGACGTATTGCCGAACCCGAGCACGAGCCCGTTGGCCGCCGACGTCGCATGGATCGAAAACCCCGACAGCGGGAACGGCCCGATGCCGTGCGAGCACGCCGTCTCGACGATCGCACTGTCGCGATAGCGCGCCGGCAAGCGCAGCGCCAGATGGAGGCCGCACGGCCCGCCCTCGACCTGATGCGGCACGCTGAATGCTTCGTCGAGCGCGGCGAGCAGCGACCGCCGACGGTCGCGATACAGCCGGCGCATCCGCCCGAGATGCCGCCCGTACTCCCCCGTCTCGATGAAATCGGCAAGCGCAAGCTGCACGTGGCGCGTGCCGCCGCGCAGCATCTCCGGCAGTGCCGGCCGCACCGCGGCCAGCAACGCGTCGGGCAGCACCAGAAAGCCGATTCGCAGCGCCGGGAACATCGTCTTGCTGAACGAGCCGAGATAGACGACCGGCGAATCGGCCGCGAGCCCGTGCAGCGCGCCGATCGGCTCGCCGGTGTGGCGGAACTCGCTGTCGTAATCGTCTTCGACGATCCATGCGCGATGCCGGCGCGCGGCGTCGATCAGCGCGAGACGGCGCGAGATCGACAGCACCGCGCCGGTCGGGAACTGGTTCGACGGCGTCGTATAGACGAGCCGCGGCGTCCGTTCTCGCCAGTCGGCGTCTTCCGCGCGCAGCCCCTCCGCGTCGACCGGCATCGGCACGACGTCGAGGTCGGCCGCCTGCATCGCGCTGCGCGCGCCGCGATAGCCGGGCTCCTCCACCCAAACCGTGTCGCCGGGGTTCGTCAGCAACTGCGCGCACAGCGCGATCGCGCCCTGCGCGCCTTCCGTGATCACGATCTGCTCGGGATCGCAGCGCACGCCGCGCGTCACGGCCAGATGGCGCGCGATCGATTCGCGCAGCGCGCGCTCGCCGAGCGGATCGCCGTACGCCAGCAGGTCGCGGCCCTCGCGGCGCAACGCGCGGTCGATCGCGTGCCGCCACGCGTCCACCGGGAAATGCGACAACGCGGGCACGCCCGGCCGGAAACCCTCCGACTCGCCGGTGCCGATCAGGCTCGGACGGATCCGCCCGAGCCGCTGCGCGACAGCCGGCGGTGCCGCCCGGCGACGCGGCGCGGCCGGCCGCGACAGCCCGACCACCCGCGTGCCGCGACGATCGGATTGCAGGAAGCCTTCGGCGACGAGTTGCTCGTAGACGGCCGCCGTCGTGTTGCGCGACACGCCGAGCGTCTCGGCCAGCGCGCGCGTGCCGGGCAATCGCGTACCGGCCGGCATCGCGCCGCCGAGAATCGCGTCGCGCACGCGGCGCAGCAACTGGCGCTGCAGCGAAGGCGCACCGGCCGTGCGCGCGAGTGGCGCGTCGAGCGGCAACAGCGGCGCGGCGCCGGAAGGAAAGGCAGTCGTCATCGGGATATCGCGGCGTGAAAGTCTCGGGCATGGCGCCATCATGGCCCCATCGTGGCACCATAAATTCAGCGCAGTCTGGCGCTTCTCATGGTACCTCGCCAGGACTACGATCGTCTGCATGCCGGCATGTCGCCGGCCGCCAACCGAAGCGAGATCGACCTTGTCCACGCTCACCAACGCCTTCCAGCAGCCCATCGGCCACCCTGTTCCGGACTGGTCCGCCCGCCCGCGCCCCGAGCGCATCGTGATCGAAGGCCGCTACTGCCGGCTCGAACCGCTCGACGCCGACCGCCACGCGTCCGACCTGTATGCCGCGTACGCGCAGGCGCCCGACGGCGCCGACTGGACCTATCTTGCGCACGGCCCGTACGCCGACGAGTCGGGCTACCGCGACTACGCGCGCGGCGCGGCGGCGAGCACCGATCCGCTGCACTACACGGTGATCGACCGTGCGACGAACCGCGCGGTCGGCACGCTCGCGCTGATGCGCATCGATCCGGCCAACGGCGTGATCGAGGTCGGCTCCGTCACGTTCTCGCCGCTGCTCAAGCGCACGCCGATCTCGACAGAAGCGCAGTACCTGCTGATGAAGTACGCGTTCGACACGCTCGGCTACCGGCGCTACGAATGGAAGTGCGACGACCTAAACGAGCCGTCGCGCAAGGCGGCCGCGCGGCTCGGTTTCCGTTACGAAGGCACGTTCCGGCAGGCGATCATCTACAAGGGCCGCAACCGCGACACCGCGTGGTTCTCGATCATCGACGGCGAATGGCCGGCCGTGCGGGCCGCGTTCGAAACCTGGCTCGCACCGGAGAACTTCGATGCGCAAGGCGTGCAGCGCGAGTCGCTCGTCGCGATCCGTCACGCGCAGGCGCAGGCCCGCGATGCGGCCGGCCGCGCGAAGGACGCGACGCGCGTCACGGTCCGCCCGCTCGTCGCCGCCGACGAAGCCGCATGGCGCCCGCTGTGGCAGGGTTATCAGAAGTTCTACGAGACCGCGCTGAGCGACGCCGTGTTCGCGACCACGTGGGCACGGCTGATGGATCCCGCCGAGCCGATGTTCGTGCTCGGTGCATTCGATGCGTCGGGGACGCTGATCGGAATCGTGCACGCGATCTACCACCGCTCGTGCTGGACGGAAGGGCCGTACTGCTACCTGCAGGACCTGTTCACGGCGGCCGACGCACGCGGACAAGGCGCGGGCGGCGCACTGATCGAGGCCGTATACGAGCGGGCCCGCGAAGCCGGCGCGAGCCGCGTGTACTGGCTCACGCACGACACCAACACGACCGCCCGCGCGCTGTACGACAAGCTCGCGAACAACGCGGGGTTCATCCAGTACCGGAAGGATCTCAAGTAACGCGCAACCGCGGCCGGCCGGCGTTCAGCCTGCCACGTCGGCGGGATCCGTCGCGTCGTGGTCCGGCTCCGGCACGCCGGCCCGCGCGGCACCGCCCAGGCCCGGCACCGACGCCGGGCAGATCATCTCGTCGCCGTTCGCCGGCACGGGCCGCCGCACCGGCCGGAACACCGGCTCGCCCGGCTCGATCGGCCGTCCGGAGATCGCGCAGCGGCCGGGCATCAGCGCCACGCGCAATCGCCACCGCTGCTCGCCGTAGTGACAGCGCCCGCTCTCGACCCAGCGCACGAGCAGGCCCTCTTCCCCCGCCTCGAGCACCGTGACGAACAGTTGCGGACGCAACGGCGACCGTGCCGCTGCGGCGTGTTTGGGCGCGGGTTCGCTGTCGAACGCCATGCAGGCCGCTGGAGATCCGGGATCGTCTCCGGGCCGTCGCATCGGGTCGTGCGCGCCGGATGCCGACACAACACACGACAGGTCTTCTTCGCAGATCAGGCTATCCATGGTGTCAGGCATGCTTGACGAGTGGTTTCAAGTGAATGGCGCCGCGCCTGGCGCCGTTCCCGCGGTACGTGCAGCAGCGCGGGCCGAGCGGGCAACTCAACGCGCGGACGTTCGCGCCAATCCCCTTCCGACGTTCAACGCGGATGCGACGCTCGCGGCGGCGGCACGACAAGCCCGGCGACAACCGGCAAGCCAGTCACGCCCACCTCCGTTGCCACCGCCGCGCGCCGAACGCGATCGCACCGTCGCAAATGATACAAATTGAAGTTGACTTCAAGTAAAGGGGAAACTTGCGCAACAATGCGTTTCGCCGATCGAGGCAATCGATCGGTACGCCCACGCGTGCCGCACGCCCCATGCGTCTCGCAATTCGTCTCATATCGGTGAGACGAATGTCCCGCCGTCTCACTGGAACCGGGTTTTCGCAAGCGCAGCAAATTCGATGTGCAATTTCGCGCCGGCCGCCGACGATAGCCGTCAGCCAGCCCGCTGCATTGCACACGAAACACCTTGATTCGCTGCCGCCCGGCCCCGCATTCATGCTGGCCCCGTTCCTGCATATCGGTCGCTCGCGCAATCGCGCGACGGACGCAGCGGCCCCCTCGCCCCGCGCCCGACGACAACCTGACGGAGACAGCAACGTGAGTACACCGGCACCGAACACCGCACCGAGCATGAAGGCCGCCGTCTGGCGCGGCCGCCGCGACATCCGCGTCGAAGAGGTTCCCGTTCCGGCGCACCCGCCGGCCGGGTGGGTCCAGATCCGCGTGCACTGGTGCGGGATCTGTGGCTCGGATCTGCACGAATACGTCGCGGGGCCCGTGTTCATTCCCGTCGACGCCCCGCATCCGCTGACGGGCCTGAAGGGCCAGTGCATCCTCGGTCACGAATTCAGCGGCGAAATCGCGGCGCTCGGCGCGGGCGTGACCGGCTTCGCGCCCGGCGACCGCGTGACGGCCGACGCCTGCCAGCATTGCGGCAAGTGCTGGTATTGCACGCACGGGCTGTACAACATCTGCGAGAACCTCGCGTTCACCGGCCTGATGAACAACGGCGCATTCGCCGAATACGTGAACGTGCCGGCCGAACTGCTGTACCGGTTGCCGGAGAACTTCCCGACCGAAGCCGGCGCGCTGATCGAGCCGCTCGCGGTCGGGCTGCATGCCGTGAAGAAAGCCGGCAACATCGTCGGTCAGACGGTCGTCGTGGTCGGCGCGGGCACGATCGGCCTGTGCACGATCATGTGCGCGAAGGCCGCGGGTGCCGGACGCGTGATCGCGCTGGAAATGTCGGCCGCGCGCAAGCAGAAGGCGCTCGAGGTCGGCGCAACGGCCGTGATCGACCCGAAGTCGTCCGACGCGATCGCGGAGGTCAAGGCACTGACGGGCGGCTACGGCGCCGACGTGTCGTTCGAGTGCATCGGGCACACGACCACCGCGAAGCTCGCGATCGACGTGATCCGCAAGGCCGGCAAGTCGGTGATGGTCGGCATCTTCGAGGAGCCGACGTCGTTCAACTTCTTCGACATCGTGTCGACCGAGAAGGAAGTGATCGGCTCGCTCGCGTACAACGGCGAATTCGCGGACGTGATCCGCTTCATCGCGGACGGCCGCATCGACGTGCAGCCGCTGATCACCGGACGCATCGCGCTCGGCGACATCGTCACGCACGGCTTCGAGGAGCTGGTCAACCACAAGGACCGGAACGTGAAGATCATCGTCCAGCCCGCAACCGCATGACGCGTGCGTGACGGGTACGCCGGCCGCCCCGGCCGGCGTGCGTCCGCGCCCGTTGTCGATGCGCGCGCAACGGCAGGCTCCGCCACACTCGGGGTCCGACTTCGATATACTCGAATCGACATCACCGCTACGCGCGCCACCCGCGCGCCCGCTCCCGTGAAACCACGAGCCGGCCTGATTCTCGAACTCGTCGTCAACCTGCTGCTGCCCTGGGTCGCCTACCGGGTCGCGCATCCGTATGTCGGCGAAACCGGCGCGCTGTACGCGTCGGCGGTTCCGCCGATCGTCTGGTCCATCGTCGAGTTCATCCGCTCGCGCCGCATCGACGCGGTCGCTGCCGTCGTGCTGCTCGGCATCGCGCTGTCGATCGCCGGGATGGCGCTTGGCGGCAGCGCGCGCACGCTGCTGATGCGCGAATCGCTCGCGTCCGGCTCGATCGGCGTCGCCTTCCTGCTGTCGCTGTTCCGCGACCGTCCGCTGATCTTCTATCTCGCACGCGCGACGGTGGCCCGCGAGATGGCCGGCGGCGCCGCGCGTTTCGAGACGGTCTGGGCCGAGCAGCCCCAGCTGCGCCGGATGCTCCGGCTGATGACGTTCGTCTGGGGCGGGTGCATGACGCTGGAAATGCTGCTGCGCCTGTGGATGGTCATCACCTGGCCCGTCGAGCGCGTGCTCGTCGTGTCGCCGATCATCGGCTACACGGTGTTCGGCGCCCTGCTGCTGTGGACCTTCTGGTATCGGCGGCGGGTACGCGAGCGCAATAGCGTCGACATCCCGACCCGCGACGGCGCGACCGAAATCGTCGGCCGCTGAGCGCCGCCCCGGCGTGCGCGGCCGGACGGTATGTCGCGGTCGCTACGGTATGATGCGCGGCGTCTCGTCCGACGAATGCCCCGCCCCATGTCCCTTTCGCTTCTCCCGAGCGCCACGATCTGGCTCGCCCTGTTCGCGGCCGCCGCGCTCGCGTGGCATCGTCCGCTGCACGGGCCGGGCATCGCGCTCGCTGCGCTCGGCTATGCCGGTGCGCTGGCGTTCGGCTCGCTGTCGCCCGTCGTGCTGGCACCGCTCGCGCTGCTCGCGGCCGCCGCCTGGGGCGTCGCGCCCGGCCGCCCGCTCGCGGTTCGCATCGCCGCCCACCTCGGGTTTGCCGCGCTCGTGATCGCGCTGAGCCTGCACCTGATCCCCGGCTTCCACAATCCGCGCGTGATCGAACCGACGCGGTTCACGCCGGATGCGGTGCCGTTCACGATGTACCTGAATTTCGACAAGCCGCTCGTCGGCCTGTGGCTGCTGTGGGTGCTGCCGTGGGTCGCGCCCGACGTCCCGCTGTCGCGCGTGCTGCGCACCGGCGCCGTGGCGGCCGCAGGGACCGCGGCGGCCTGCCTGGCCGGCGCGCTTCTGTTCGGGATGGTCGGCTGGGCACCGAAATGGCCGGCGTCGGGCTGGATATGGCTCGTCAACAATATGCTGCTCGTGACGCTCGCCGAAGAAGCGCTGTTCCGCGGCTACGTGCAAGGCGGGCTGACGCGCATCCTCAGCCGTTTCGCGTGGGGGCCGTGGGCCGCGCTGGCGATCGGCGCGGTGCTGTTCGGCGCCGCGCACGCAGCCGGCGGCTGGCCGTGGATCGTGCTCGGCACGATGGCCGGTGTCGGCTACGGCCTCGCGTGGCGACGCGGCGGCCTACTCGCGGCCGCGCTCGCGCATGCGGGGCTGAACGTCATCCACTTCGGGCTGTTCACCTACCCGATGCTCGCCGCCGCGCGCTGAACACCGCGCGCAGCGGCCAACTCCCGCCGGCGTCGCTCAGTTGAACCCCGCCACCGCGTGCGGCACGTACGGGCCTTCGAGCGCCGCGATTTCGTCGTCTGTCAGCTTCAACCGCAGTGCGCCGAGCGCGTCGTCCAGGTGGTGCGGCTTCGAGATGCCGACGATCGGCGCGGTCACGCCGCGCTTGTGCGCGACCCACGCGAGCGCAACCTGCGCACGCGGCACGTTGCGCGCGGCGGCGATCGCCGCGACCGCGTCGACGACCGCCCGGTCGGCATCGGCCGTCGCATCGTACAGCCGCTGGCCAACGTCGTCGCTCTGCTGCCGCCCCGTCGATTCGTCCCAGTTGCGCGTGAGCCGGCCGCGCGCGAGCGGGCTCCACGGAATCACCGCGACACCCTCGGCTTCGCACAGCGGCAGCATTTCCCGTTCCTCCTCGCGATACAGCAGGTTCAGGTGGTTCTGCATGCTGACGAAGCGGGCCCAGCCGTTCTGCTTCGATGTATACAGCGCCTTCGCGAACTGCCACGCGAACATCGACGACGCGCCGATATAGCGCGCCTTGCCCGCCTTCACGACGTCGTGCAGCGCCTCGAGCGTCTCCTCGATCGGCGTGCCGTAATCCCAGCGGTGAATCTGGTACAGATCGACGTAGTCGGTGCCGAGCCGCTTCAGGCTCTGGTCGATGTCGGTCATGATCGCCTTGCGCGACAGCCCCGCGCCGTTCGGCCCCGGGCGCATCCGGTAGAACACCTTGGTCGCGATCACCACCTCGTCGCGCTTCGCGAAGTCGCGCAGCGCACGGCCGACGATCTCTTCGGACGTGCCGTCCGAATACATGTTCGCGGTGTCGAAGAAGTTGATGCCGGCCTCGATCGCGCGCTGGATGATCGGGCGGCTTTCCGCTTCCGGCAGCGTCCACGGATGCGTACCGCGCGTCGGCTCGCCGAACGTCATGCAACCCAGCACCAGCTTCGACACGTCCATCCCGGTCGACCCGAATTTCACGTATTCCATTGCACGCCTCGTCATTGAAGTTGGGTTTGCGGCCGGATGCGTGACGCGCTTCGGCGCACCGGGCATAAACGGTGCGGCACGCATCCGCCAGACGTCGCATGGTATCGCGCGGCGCGCCAACGCGTATGGCTTGCCGCTGGGCCTGCTGCTCGGCAAGGTTGCGCTGACCAACGCGAACCGCAAGCTCGACGCGCTCAGGCACGACTTCGACGGCTGGGCCGACGTGCCGCGCGGCGCCGACTATCCCGACGCGTAGCGCCGGGCCGCGAATCGCAGGACGACCGGTTACTTGATCTGGTCGGCGAGCGGCTGCAGGAATTCGGAGAAGCCGGTCAGCATGATCTGCACGCCGATGCACAGCAGCAGGAACGCCGACACGCGCTTCGCGACCTTGGTGCCTTCGCTGCCGAGGTAGCGCGACAGCAGCGCGGAGCGGCTGTAGACCTGCCAGATCACGATCGCAACCAGTACGGAGACGGTGACCGATACGATGCTCGACAGCATGAACTCCGACAGCTTGTGCGTGCGGTTCGCATTCAGCGCGATCGCGGTCGCGATCGAGCCGGGGCCGACCGTCAGCGGCATGGTCAGCGGGAAGAACGCGCGCGTCATGATCGCGTTCGCGTCGATCGGCTTCACGGGCGTGTCGCCGCCGCCCGGGCCGTCCGGCTCGTTGAGCATCTGCCAGCCCGCCACGGCAACCGCGAAACCGCCGCCGATCCGCAGCGCTTCCATCGAGATCCCGAAGAAATGCAGCACCGGCGTGCCGGCGAAGAATGCGACCAGCAGCACGATGAACGCGTTGAACGCGACCTTCTTCGCGAGCAGGTTCCGCTCGTGCTCGGTCAACGCCTCGGTGCGTTCGAGAAACAGGAACGCAATGCCGATCGGGTTGATGATGCCGATCAGGCCGGTGAAGCCGAACAGGATCTCGGAGATAAGGCGGTTGACGATCATCGAAGCGAAGCAACGGTCAGGGCTGGGCCGGCGGGGCGCCGGGGGTCACGCATTGTAGAGCAAGCGCCGGCGCCCGAGACGCAAATCGCGGCCCGCGCGCAACACGCCCGCCGCACGCCGCTGCCGCGCGTTATTCCGCGCCCGGCTCCCATGCCGGCGGCCGCTTCGCGAAGAACGCGGCGAAGCCCTCCTTCGCCTCCGGCGTCGCCCGCACGCGGGAGATCGTTTGTGCGGTGAAGGCCGCGCGTTCGTCCGACGGCGGATACTCGCCGATCGCGTCGAAAAAGCGCTTGATCTCCATCAGCGCGTTCGGGCCGTTGCGGCTCAGCTCGGCGAGCGTCTTGTCGAGCGCTTCGTCGAGTGCGTCGAGCCGCACGGCCTGATGAATCAGCCCGATCGCGACGGCTTCGCCGGCCGCGAGCTGCGTCGCGGTCAGCGCGAGCCGGCGCGCCTGGCGCTGGCCGACCGCCTCGACCAGATACGGGCCGATCACCGACGGCAGAATCCCGAAACGCGCCTCGCTCACCGAAAAGCGCGCGTGATCGCTCGCGATCACGATGTCGCAGGCCGCACACAGGCCGACGCCGCCGCCGAACGCGTGGCCCTGCACGCGCGCAACCGTCGGCTTCGGGCACTGCCGGATCGCGCGCATCATCGCGGCGAACCGTTCCGCGTCGCGCAGGTTCGCGGCCGCATCGTTCGCGCTCGCACGCTGCATCCATTGCAGGTCGGCGCCCGCGCAGAACGCGCGGCCGTCCGAGCGCAGCACGATCGCGCGCACGTCGTCGCGCCGGCCGAGCGTCGTGAACGCGTCGGTCAGCTCGGCAATCATCGTCTCGTCGAACGCGTTGAGCACGTCGCCGCGCTGCAGCGCGACAGTCGCAATGCCGCGCGCATCGACGGCGACGGCCAGGGTCTTCAATCCATCCATCGAACAGGTTTCCTCGGGGTAGAACAGGGAACGGACGCGCTCAGGCCACATGCCGGCGGTCGATCACGCGGCGCGCCTTGCCGGTCGCGCTGGCCGGAATGCCGCCCGCCGCGAGCACCGTCACGCCGGCCGACACGCCGATCATCGTCTTGATCCGGTGCTGCAACTCACGCGCGATTGCCGCACGCTCGCCGTCGGTCACGCATGCGACGGCCTCGGAACGCAGTTCGACCGCGAGATCGAGCCGGTCCATGTGGCCGTCGCGCGAGATCGTGATCTGGAACTGCCCCGACAGCTTCGGTTGCGCGACCACGATCTCCTCGATCTGGCTCGGGAACACGTTCACGCCGCGCACGATCAGCATGTCGTCGGAGCGCCCCGTGATCTTCGCGAGCCGGCGCATCGCGCGCGCGGTCGGCGGCAGCAGCGCGGTGAGGTCGCGCGTGCGGTAGCGGATCACCGGCATCGCTTCCTTCGTCAGGGACGTAAACACCAGCTCGCCTGCACTGCCGTCGGGCAGCACTTCGCCGGTCACGGGATCGATGATCTCCGGATAGAAATGGTCTTCCCAGATCACCGGGCCGTCCTTCGTCTCGACGCATTCGCACGCGACGCCCGGGCCCATCACTTCCGACAGCCCGTAGATGTCTAGCGCGTCGATGCCCACGCGCGTCTCCACCTCCTCGCGCAGCGCCTGCGTCCACGGCTCGGCGCCGAAGATGCCGATCTTCAGCGACGACGCTGCCGGGTCCATCCCCTGCCGCACCATCTCGTCGATCAGGTTCAGCATGTACGACGGCGTGACGAGGATGATCTTCGGCTCGAAATCGCGGATCAGCTGCACCTGCTTCTCGGTCTGGCCGCCCGACACCGGCACGACCATGCAGCCGAGCCGTTCCGCACCGTAGTGAATCCCGAGGCCGCCCGTGAAGAGCCCGTAGCCGAACGCGTTGTGCAGCGTGTCGCCCGGGCGGCCGCCGGCCGCGCGGATCGAACGCGCGGTCACGTTCGCCCACGTGTCGATGTCGCGCGCCGTGTAGCCGACCACCGTCGGCTTGCCCGTCGTGCCGCTCGACGCATGCACGCGCACGACCTGCTCGCGCGGCACCGCGAAGAGCCCGAACGGGTAGTTGTCGCGCAGGTCGTTCTTGGTCGAGAACGGGAATTTCGCGAGATCGGCGAGCGTCTTCAGATCCTCGGGATGCACGCCCGCAGCGTCGAACGTCCGGCGATAGTGCGCAACGTTGTCGTACGCGTGGCGCAGCGACCATTTGAGGCGCTCGAGCTGCAGCGCCTGCAGTTCGTCGCGGCTGGCGGTCTCGATCGGGTCGAGCGCGGCGGCAGGATGCGTCGGGTGAGTCATCGGGGTGCTCCTCCAGTGGAGTGATGTCGTTGTCGTAATCGGGGTGGCGCGCCGGCGGCTAGCGGAAGGTGCGGCCGGCTGCGTGCAGCGCGGCCATGCGCGGCGACACGCGGTAGCGGTCCTCGCCGTAGCTCGCCGCAAGGTTCGACAGCACGCGATGCACGCGGCCGATGCCGATCGCATCGGCCCACGCGAGCGGGCCGCACGGGTAGTTCACGCCTTTTTCCATCGCGAGATCGAGATCGGCGGGCGAGCACACGCCCTGGTTGACCGTGTCGGCCGCCTCGTTCGCGAGCATCGCGACGGTGCGCATCGCGACCATTCCCGGCACGTCGGCGATGCCGACGACACGGAAACCCGCTTGCTGGAACAGGCCGACCGCATCCGCATACGCCGCGTCGCTGCACTGCAGCGCGCGCGTGAGCGCGACGAGCCCGGCCTGTGCGTACTCGCGCGCGAGATCGACCAGCACGAGATCGGCCCCGCCCGTTTGCGCGGCCCGCACCGGCGCGGGGCCACCGCCGCGCAGC